>JAOAPL010000322.1 GCA_025462925.1 Acidobacteriaceae bacterium | reverse complement strand
TGTGGACAAGCTCGCTGCGGAAAAGAAGACCGACCGTGCTTCGTTTGAAAAAGAATTCTTCCAAAGCATGCGTCCCACTTCTCTTCTCAAGCGATTTGCCCGGCCAGACGAAGTCGCCGCAATGGTGTCGTTTTTGTGTAGCACGCTTTAGTAAGCCACGAATGGAGCCGCCATCCGCGCCGATGGCGGTGTCGTGAGATCGATTCTGTAACCGCGTTCAAGCCTGCTGCCATCGCGGCAAATGCTAGAATCCGTTCTGCAATTTTCATTGAGGTGTGTCCTTGCGCAACCGCTCGTTCGCTTCCGTTCTGCTATTGCTCATCGTTGCCATATCAGCCGCCGCCACCGAGCGCCAACCAAATTCGGACTACCGGGCACGCCGCACTGCCCTCTCCGAAAAAACGAATGGCGGGACCGTCATCCTCTTCGCGCCGACTGAAGCCGAAGGGCCGAACGACCTCTATGGATTTCGCCAGGAAGACAACTTTTATTATCTGACCGGATCGAAAGAGCCGGGCTTGGCCCTGCTGATCTCTCCTGCGCAACCGGCGAGCGCCAATTCTCCGGCGCGGCCTTACACCGAGATCCTGTTTCTTCCCGGACACAACCTCTCGCAAGAAAAATGGACCGGCCCGAAGCTTGGTCCGGAAAGTCCAGATGCCAAAGAGCGCACCGGTTTCGACCGCGTTGCCAAGTTGGACACCATGCGCGACGAACTTGTCCGCATCCTTCCCCAGCCTCGCGCAAGTGTCTACACCGAGCAAGGCAAGTCGTCGGCCTCCGCCGGTCCGCTCGAATGGTTGTCGCGGGCAAATGCATTTCCCAATTACGTCGGCTTCGCTGATGTGAATCCGTTGCTCGCATCACTTCGCGTTAAGAAGGATGCTGGAGAGATCGCGCTGATCCGCAAAGCGACTGACGCCTCCGTCGCCGCGCATTTTGCGGCATTGCGAACGGTAAAGCCGGGAGTCACCGAACGCGAAATATCCGCGCTGATGCAATACGAATTCGGCAAGCGCGGATGTGAGCGTCCTGCGTATGCTCCCATCGTCGGCTCCGGCTTCTACAGCACCGTCCTGCATTATTCGGAAGACGAGAACACGATCAAACATGGCGACCTCGTCGTCATGGACGTCGCCGGCGAGTACTCGATGTATGCGTCTGACATCACGCGTACCGTTCCGGCCAACGGACATTTCACCGCGCGCCAGCTGGAGATCTACAACATCGTGCTCGGTGCTCATGATGCCGCGATCAAAGCATTCAAGGCGGGCGCGTCCACGCTTTCGCGCTCCGGCAGCAACTCTCTTTATCAAGTCGCCATGGATTACATCAACACTCATGGCAAAGACCTGCATGGCGAACCATTGGGCAAGTACTTCATCCATGGCCTGGGGCACTATGTTGGACTCAACGTCCACGATGCTGGCGAAGTCAACGCGCCGCTTCAACCCGGCGCAGTATTCACCATTGAGCCCGGGATATATATCCCTGAAGAGAATCTGGGTGTGCGCATTGAAGACGACTTCTGGGTCAATGAGCGCGGTGAGCTCATCAATCTCAGCGGCGCACTGCCCAGCACCGCTGATGAGATCGAAAAGGCAATGGCGCCCAACCAAAAGTAAGCTCCCAAAGTAAGTCGACGAAAGTCGCCGGGGCTTCTGCGGGCATCTGTTATCCTAAATATCAGGCTTGGTACACCACCGTGAGCCAGTCGACGACTTCCTTCGGGGTCTGGTTTTGTGATGATGATTGCGCTTTACGTTGTTCTTGTGCTTTCGGTGGTTGCGGTGCTGGGCGTGTCTGGGGCAGTGTTTATGCATATTCGAAAGAAAATAGCGTCCAGAGTGTCTTCCGAAGAGACCCAGCAGATACGGGCAGCGCGGGAACGGCAAAAGAGTGGCATTACAGAGATGCGCAATAACGAACGGTAGAGATCCTATGACGACTCGCAGCTTGGAACAATTCGATCAACTTGTTCGTGCGGATGTTCGTCCGCGCGGAATTGAATTTCTTAAGGACGCCGGCCTGGTTGTAGGCGCCACCGTGCTGATGGCGATTTGCGCCCACGTCTCCGTGCCTTTGGCGTTCAGCCCCGTGCCCATCACATTGCAAACATTTGGAGTTTTGCTGATCGGATTTGCCCTCGGAAGCAGGCGCGCCCTGGCCGCAATGATGTTGTATTTGATCGAAGGCGCTTCAGGATTGCCGGTCTTCAGTCCTGCGGGTCCGGGCGGAGTCGCGACATTGTTGGGTACCACCGGCGGATTTCTATTCGCGTATCCTGCAGCCGCCTACATCGCTGGATTGCTGGCGCGCAAGCGCAACACCTTTGTGGGCTTGATCTCCGCTGCCATTCTGGCTGAGCTCGTCATTTTTGCTGGCGGCGCCCTCTGGCTGTTGCTGCTGACAGGCGCGACTCCGGCGAAAGTATTGTCGCTCGCAGTGCTGCCATTCATTCCCGGCGAAGTCTTGAAAGTCGCCGCCGCCAGCAGCCTGGCTGCAGTCTGGCATCACAAACAGCGGGGATAAGCCCGCTCCCAATTTAAATTGCTTCAGGAAAGTTTATGTCTACATCTGTCTCTAATATTTCCGCTCCGGTCCGCGAGATAACAGTCGCCCATAGTCCCGATTCTGACGATGCGTTCATGTTTTACGCGTTGGCCACCAACAAGATCCGCACACCGGGCCTGAAGTTCACGCACACTCTTTGTGATATTGAAACCTTGAACCGCATGGCACTCGATGGCGACGGAGCTTACGACGTAAGCGCCATTTCCTTCCACGCCTATCCGTACGTTCAGGAGAAGTACGCGCTGCTCTCATGTGGCGGCAGCGTTGGCGAAGGCTACGGCCCCATGATTGTTTCCCCGCGGGCGCTCACGCTTGATGAAGTAAAGACGAAGGTCATCGCCGTCCCCGGGACTCTAACCACGGCTTACCTTGCGTTGAAGCTTTTCGCTCCGCACGTGGAAACGGAAGTGGTTCCCTTCGACCAGATCATTCCCCAAGTTCTGGAAGGCAAGTATGAAGCCGGGCTGATCATTCACGAAGGACAACTTTCCTACGGACAAGCCGGACTGCAAAAGATTTTGGACTGCGGAAAGTGGTGGCGCGACATGACTGGGCTTCCGCTCCCGCTAGGCGGTAACGCTATCCGCCGCGAACTCGGACCTGAGCTGATGAAGAGTGTTGGCGCCGCTCTGAAGGAAAGCATCGAATACGCTCTGGCCAATCGTGATGCCGCCCTCGAATACGCGATGCAGTTCGCCCGCGACCTCGACCGGCAGACCGCTAATCAGTTTGTCGGGATGTATGTGAACGAGCGCACGGTTGATTACGGCGACGATGGTAAAGAGGCCATCCGCCGATTGCTCGACATGGGATTCCGCGCAGGGATAATCCCGCACCAAGCAAAGGTAGATTTCATTTAAGGGTTGAGGCTGACGGTTAAATGCGGGTGCCCCATCTGTTGCGCAGCAACAGGTGGGAAGGACTAAATGTTTTTTGCCGCAGCGGAATAATATTTCCCGATGATCACGCCCATCTCCACTGCGGCGTCCGGATCAAGATCTTCGAACTCGAATCCCACGGCGCCCGGGGCGCTCATACGGACAATCGCGCGGACCTCGCGCTTGATTCCTTCCGTTGTATCCACGATCACCAGATCATGCACATCGCCGCTCTTGAACGGCTCGTGCGTGTCCACCTGAAAACCGCCGCGGCCTAACACGCTGAGGTCGCCCAGTCGCTTGCCTTTAGCCGTGGTGACGAACGCGTGTTCCATCCGGGGCAGATTGATGCGTTCAAATTTTCTTCGTTCATCACTCATAAGGCCTCCATCAAACAATACACATCCAAGAATCACGCTAGTTTAACAGAGTTGCCGGAAGTGAATCGAATCGCGATATCATGGAAGTTCCCGTTCTGGATTGAGAATCGTAATGAGTATGTCGCCACAAATCGCAAATCCCAAAACCAAGCCCGAAGGCGCGCAGACGCTGCTCATCGATCTGGACGATACCATTTGCGAGAACAATATTTACTTCGAGCGGGCCATCGCTCAATTCATCTCCTTCTTGAATCATCGCGAATACTCCACCGAACAAGTGCGCGAGGTCATCAATCAGGTTGAGCGGGAATGCATACTCACTCACGGTTACGGGCTGCACAGTTTCGCCCATTCGCTAGTGAGAAGTTTCGAGCGCCTGTCAGTAGAACCCATCACTCCGGCTCTGCATGAAAAAATCCAGGGGTTCGCGCACCAGATCGCCGAACATCCCATGGAGATCATCGACGGGGTTCCGGAGACGCTTGATTATCTGTCCGAGCGGCACCATTTACTCGTAATGACCAAGGGCAGCTTTACTGAGCAATCGGCCAAGATCGAACGCTCCGGGCTTCAGGAATACTTTTCCGCGGTGGAGATCGTCGCAGAAAAGAACGAGCCTACCTATCGCTCCATTATTGCGAAATACGCGCTCCTACCGGAGACCACTTGGATGATAGGCAACAGCCCAAAATCCGACATCAACCCGGCGCTTGCAGCGGGCATTCACGCGGTCTTCGTCCCGCACTGCCAGACATGGGTTCTGGAACATGAGGAGATCGCCGCAGAGCCTACAAACGGTCAAAAGCTTATTCATGTAGAACGGTTTACCGACCTCCGCATGCACTTTTGATAGTGACCTCCTGAGGCTCTTGGGGCAACATAGCAGCAACTTTTCACCTCTGGGGTGTTTGTAGAAAGCAGTCACGCAGCTGTGTGATTGCGCGCTGTCATAAGTGGAGGCGCAATGACCGTAAGATCACGACGAACAGCGATC
>JAOAPL010000316.1 GCA_025462925.1 Acidobacteriaceae bacterium | reverse complement strand
AAATAGCCAGCCAGGGAATTGAAGTGATACATAAACGAGGTAATGCGCCCCGCCCAGGGTTCAAGCACGTCTTCCTGCAAGGGATACAAACGGAAGTAGAAGTCGGTGTAGCTCCCATCGAACGCCTGGTAAAACCCGAACAATGCCACTCCGATCGTTGAGATCAGCAATACTTGGACGATATTGGCAATCTGCTTACGGCTTACGAGCCAACTACTCATGGCAAAGAAAACTGCAATGTATGAGAAAGTCCTGACCAAGATCTTGTATGAATCGATATTCGTCCTGAAAGCCGAGGCAAGCAGGGAAGCAGTTGCGATTGCCGCAAAGATCAGCACGCCTTTCTTAAGCCACGTATTCGTTACCCAATCCTTAAGTGATATGTCTTCCTTTTTCTGCATGATCCAGACACCGGCAAGCAGGGCGAACCTTGAAGCCACAAGAACGTCCCGCACCGGCAGCTTTGGATCGAGAATTGGGTACCAGGGGAGCAGAAACACAAAGGCATACACAAACCGATCAAAGTTCGAAAATGCCGCAATGACTAGCGCAGTGCAAAGCGCAATCGCGAGCGCCACAGGTTGAGTAACCAGTAGAGCCGCACTGGTGACTGCGATCATGACTATGACCGATTCAATGCCCAGTCCTCCTATGGGGCCACTCCTTAAAACATGATCGCGACCAGTCGACATTCAATCACGCCTACCAATACATTGAGTTGTCAGTATTTCCAACGTCTGTTCCGCGCAACGTTGCCAATCAAAGCTCGCGGCACGATGCTTGCCTCTTTCGGCCAGCTCACGCTTTAATTCATCGGATTCCAGCACCTCTTCCATGCAGGTGGCGATGTCTTCTGTCGATCGAGGGTCGAAGTACTTGAGCACTCCTCCTGAGACTTCCGGCAAGCAGGAGGAATTGGCTGCGATCGTCGGAGTCCCACAGGCCATCGCCTCTACCATTGGCAGACAGAAGCCCTCATATAGCGAAGGAATCACGACCAGAGATGCGCCTTTGACCAACATTGCAAGTTGCGGGTCATCCAATGCACCTGAAAATACAACGCGGCCCTTGGCATCATTACCGTTGCCCGCAGCAAGAGTTTCTTCGTATTGCCAGCCGAGAGGCCCCGCAAGGACTAAATCAAAATCCAGGTTGCGGTTTCTCGAAAGCATGAGGCGATAGGCCTCAATCAATCTTTTTAGATTTTTCCTTGGCTGTATCACGCCATGATGCAGTATGTAAGCCTTGCTGATTTTCAGTTTTCTGAGCAGAGTTCCTGTTGCTTCCAGATTGGGAGGCGCATCATTGAAGTTGGTCTTGTCGTACCCAAGATATACAACCGATACTTTGGATTCGGGCACACCGTAAAGGTTGACAATATCCCGCTTGGAACAGTTTGAGTCTGTGATCAGTGCCTCTGACAATCTTGCAGCGTTGCGCAATTGAAAGCGCAATAGATGCGTCATTCTGCGTGAAAAAGAAGGCATCACCACGGGAGTCACGTCATGAATGGTGGTGACCGCGGGAATTAATCCCCTTAACGGAAGGACAACACCGCTGGGGAAGAAAATCAGGTCTGCCTTGTTCAGGAATGCCGCACCACACGCGCCTCCAAAGCGCCATAGTCGATCCAATCTCAGCAAAGCGGTTTGCTTTGGTGAAAATCCAGCAGCCGGACCGAAGGAATTTGCATCATTGCTCATCGACAATGAGAAAAAAGGGCAGACTTCAACCAAATGCTGCGATCCCATGTCACGAAAATTTTTCAGCAGGTGTTTCGCATACGTATGAATGCCCTGGTTACGAAACCGGCTCGACAACGACCACGTGTCAAATGCAATCCTTAGACTGCCGTTTTTACTGCTCACGGTGGTTGCCCATCAAATGCCCCAATTTTGGAAGCATTGCATAACCCGAACTCATCGGGACTACGGAAGCGCTGAAGGCAAGAGCTACCAACGAACCCGCCCAGACCTGGGGGATAAATCGCCGCAAAAGTAAGAAGCCCGTAAGGGCCGCAATAAAGCTCAATGTGATCCTTGCGCCGTCCTTTGGAAGCACCGAATGCCCCAGCAATTTCTTTATCAGATAAAGATTTTGGGAAAGGAGCAACAGTTCTGTCAGCACCGTGACCACGGCTGCTGCCAAGTACGAAAACTTTGGGATCAGGAGCAAGTTGGCGGAAATGTTGAAAACGGTGCAAAGGCCTGCTGTCCAGAGAAAAAAGTTTTCCTTATGCGCAGCCAGAAGGAGAGTGTTCAAGGCATAGTTGAGAAATCCCGGTATCGCGGCCCACACCAGTATCTTCATCGTGAGAATGCAGCCTGCATAGCTCTGCCCCAAGACGTACAACACAGCCGGTTTTGCGAGCGTTAATGTAATCAGCACCACCAGCAAGGCGGTGACATACAGGAACTTCATTGCGCGCGAACAAATTTCGCGGCTGTCCTGATCAGCGGAGTTGAAGGAGAAGACCGGAAGTAAGGCGGTCATAACGCTGTAGGGGACTATCTGCAAGGTGGCGAACGCACGATATGGAAGGGAATAGATCCCTGTCGCGATATTCCCGGCCAGTTTTGAGAGAAGAACAACGTCAACGCGGTCATAGACATTCACGACGAATGGATAGATATTGAAGACCAGCGTTGCACGCATCACTTCGCGAAGACTGCGGTCATCCGAGCTTCTGAAATTCAAAGAACGCGCGATGCCTAGGACTGCAATAATGGCGCCCCCGGTTGCGCCCAGAATTTCCGCCGTTATTATTCCTCGCACTCCGAAACCGTCAATTATGAATGCGCATGCAGCTGCCAGAACAATGCTGCCCTGCACAAATTCAATCCACGGTAAGAGAGAGAAATGTCGGAGTCCCTTGATCACACCTTGGGCTGACTCGCCCACCGCGCGCGGGATCAACGCGATGGAAAGAAGTGCGGCATTCAGAATCAGTGATGCAGGAAAGCGCAGGCCTTTCAGCAACAGGAGAGCGACGCCTACAATCGGAATAAGGTAAACAAGCCTGACCTGTGTGGTCTTGATTCCAAGGGCCCATGCGGAACCCGGCCGTTTAGCAACCTCCCTCGTCAGGAAATCAATGTAGCCGCAACCAGAAATCATCGCCGCCATCTCCACAATGGTCAGCAGGAGTGCGTAAGTTCCAAAAAGCTCCGCTCCGAGCAATCGCGCAGTTAGCAGGAGAACTGCCATCCGGAATACTCTTTTGATCACTTGAGAAACAGATATTTGACGGGCATGCGGAGCTAGTGAATTGCCCGCTTGATCAGGTTTCAATTCCGGTCTGGCTGTAGTCGCCATCATGCGTAAGCAGCCTTAGGGTGAGGTGTACTTACGGCATCGTGATAGACGGCAAGTGTTTGTTGAGCGGCATTTTCCCAGCAAAAGCGTTGGCAGTTCTTCCGACCGTTTTCAACGAGCAGTCTGCGCGCGTCAGGGTCGAAGAAAGCGAGATGTAGGGCTTTGGCGAATTCTTCCGGATTGCGCGGATCGGCGTAGAGCGCCCCTTGTCCGGCAACTTCCGGCAACGACGCGACATTGGAGCAGACGACAGGTACTCCAGAAGCCATTGCTTCCAGCACAGTGAAGCCGAATCCCTCGTACAGCGAGGGACATGCATATACACGAGCAGCCGAATAGAGGGCCTGCAGATCGAAGTCATCCACAAATCCGGCAAAGACCACTTGCTTTTCAATTCCGAGCTTTTCTGCGAGCGCTTTGAGCTCTCCTCCACCCTCGTCCATTGGCCCCGCAATCACTAGTTGACCTTGGCTGCCGTTGGCTAGAAATCTTTGAAAGGCAAGCAGAAGACCGGCATGGTTCTTCCGGCGTTTGTAAATTCCGGTGTACAGGATGAACTGGCCGCTGATGTGGTATTTGGAACACACAGATTGCAGCCGCGATTCCTCTGCGACCTGTTGAAACTGTCTCGCAACGCCGGGGTAGATCACTTCAATCTTCAACGGATCGGCATGCAGTCGCCGCACAATCTCCTGTTTTGAAAATTCCGAATCAGTAATGACCCGGTCGGCGATTCGCAATGAAGCCGACATCATTCCGTGGTAATACAGCCTGCCAATGCGCGAAGACAAATCCTCTTTGCATGCAAGATAAATAACGTCATGAATGGTAACTACGCAAGGGCAGGGGCGCAGCATCGGCATCATGAAATGGGGAGAATGAAAAAGGTCGATCTTGTTTCGACGAAGAATCCCCGGCAGCTGAATCTGCTCTTGGATGGAATAATATTTCAGTTTCGAAGTGAGCTTTCTTGCCCTGCCATTATCAACTGAGACTGCTGATTCCGCATCGGGTGGCAAGATCAGCAGATACTCATTTTCGGGCTCCTGCTCGATGATTGCCTCGACCAGGCATTTCATATACCTGCCGACACCCGGGTTTTTTATTCTGCGCAAGTCAAAAGCAATTCTCATCAATCAGGCAGCTTTCTCTTCATTGCATACTGCAGCGAACATGGTCCCTTGTAACCGCAACTGATCTCGCACTGCGGTGAAAATCGAGTGAGCAATAGCGTGGTGCAGATCCTCAATCATCTGCATATTGTCAGAGGGAACAATCGCGCAGAGATCGCAGAGGTCTTTCATCCTGCCGCCCTGAAATCCGGAGATGCCGATCGCAATCGCGCACGCTTCCCGTGCAGTCTCCAATGCCCGGAGAACATTAGGGGAATTGCCGCTGGCGCTGATCGCAAAAACCACATCGCGCGCTTGAACAAAATTTTTCAATTGCTCGGAAAAGACATGCTCATAGCTGACGTCATTCGCCCAGGCAGTCATAAGCGGAACATTGTCAGTAAGGGACATCACCTTTATCCGCCGGCTTTGAGCTTTTTCGCTTGTGCCCTTGTTCAGGTCACATGCGATATGTGAAGCCGTGGCGGCGCTACCTCCATTGCCAAACACAAAGACGGTGCGACCTTCCTCAAATGCACGCAAAATCGCGGCAGCAGCCAAGTTAATCGTGGAATAGGGAAGCCGCGGGATCACCTGCGACAATGTTTGAAAGTAATCCTCGACCGCAAGCCCGTCCGTGTGCCGCTCCGCCTGTAAACGGGTTCCATTAAGACGATGCATCGACCTTCCTTCCCAGCCACGACAAGCAGTGTCCACTCAGCGGCTGCGATTACCTCGGACCTTTCGCAAAACCGATTTCAATTCGACTTCGACTTCCCCAGCCAGTAACCGGTGGGAATCATCCGCAGGAAGCTGGTTCCATCTCTCTTTCTCAATCACCCAGACACAACCAAGGACCAAAGCCGACAACACGCTCAGTGCAATAATCAAGCTGCGATTGGGGCTTGCTTTCTTTTCAGGGACATCCCCTTCATCCATCACTCGAACGACAGGAAGCTCCTTTGCTTCTTGGATCCTCGCCATCTCGTATTGGTGCGTCAGAAAATCAAAGACTGACTCCTGAATCTTGGCCTGTCTGTATAGTTCCGAGTAGCCATAACCGAGGGCCGGTAAAGTTCGGATGGAAGGATAGGAGCCGGCAACTTGGGATTCTGCTGCCGCTGTGCTCGGCTCGGTGTAGTCGCCAACCATTTTTTTCAGCTGCGTTTGTAGCTCGCCAACTCGCGCTCTCGCGCTCTTTACCCGCACATTGTCGTCAGAATAGATCTGCTGCAAACCCTTCAATTCTGATTCGCTTGCGATAAGTTCACCTTGAAGCTTGGCGGCAGCCTCCATCATGGCCCTGCCCTGCTGCTGCACATCCATCATCGTGTGCTTGCTGGAAAACTGGCTCATCCGCATCACAGCATCATCAAGGTCCTGCTTTGCGGTTTTCAGCCTCTGCTCGAGAAACTCCCGCTCCCGATGCGCCGCCGAAGTATTCAATCCCGCGGCAACCCTGTTCATATCATCTACGTAAGCCTGCACCATGGTCGCGGCCAGATTCTTGTCGGTGTCGGTAACGGTAAGAGTGATGACCCCGCTTTTTTTGTCCTCCTGAATGTCTGTATAGCGATCCAGCTTTTTGCGCGTGTCGCGATAATATTTTTTCTTATAATGGGTGCGTAGATCGAACTTGTTTATGAGCTGATCCTGCACTGTTCTGCTGCGAAGTATCTCGATGTAGAAAGCACCTGGAGTTTTTAGTCCCAGAAAACCTGCGGCATCCATACCGAGTCCAGCGGCACCAGCGCCGCTTCCGCCACCACCTCCTGACACCCTACTCATAAGAGCGGCCGCCATGGA
Source organism: Acidobacteriaceae bacterium (assembly GCA_025462925.1). Classification (GTDB taxonomy): domain Bacteria; phylum Acidobacteriota; class Terriglobia; order Terriglobales; family Acidobacteriaceae; genus JAICLA01. Next base: position 5,045 of record JAOAPL010000316.1, on the reverse strand, counting down.
GTTGCTAGATGTTTCGCCAGGAACCAGCTTGGCCGTTGACTGGTAGTGCCTTGGTATTAGGAAGGCCACGATGGTCGAGGCCAAAGCTGCCATCCAAAGAACCCGCCAGAGAGAGCGGCGCTCTCTCCACAGTAACCAGAGCTTCTCTGGCTTTCCGTTTTGGTCCTGGAAAGAAGGCTCATACCCCGGGACGAGTACTGGTCCACTACTTTCCACCGGTAAGTCTCCAATTGGGCCAATAGGTCAATCTGAATGAGGCCGCAAAATCTGTTTGCCTATTCCCGGAAGTGAGAATTGGGAAATTCCACCATTCATATTGCAGAAAGCTGGACAGGGAAACTCCTCTTCGGAAGCTCCAATCGGAATGGACATAAATGTCTCTCAAGTTGCCTCCTTGAAGGAAGTCGGAGTCAGCGACCATCGATCGATATCCAAGCTGAATGGTCTTATCCGAAGTAAACCAATAAGTAATGGCGCCGCGAAACGCAATGCCTTGACGCCCCACTGTGCCATTGCCAATGATGTTTCCTTTGTTCGTGTAACCATCCAGGTAGCGCACATTCCAGTAAAAAAACCCGCCTCCTACGGGTTGCAATAGTCCAGGAAGATTGGTGTAAGACGCTTCCGCTCGGAGATCTAAGTGACGCAGCTTGGGAAGCTGGGGCATGTAAATGCCAGGAGTATGCGCAGCACGACGCGGGTAGCCGATCGGCGAAATTTCATCTTCGACAAAGGAGTCTTCGTAGAGCGTCAGCCATTTTCTTAAACCTGGAATTCGATAACTGAAATCCGCTGTGGAGCGTCGGTCTCCGGGATCGAATCCTCGCCCGGCAGCATTAGTAGTTGAGAAAAACGCACGCCTCGCCGTCCCGAGCGTAATTGGAAACTCAGGACCTCCCCATAGCCCGGTCCTCCCCACGCCAAATTCGAAATTGGGAGTGGGCTTGAAGTTGAACTTCAGTCCATGGATGAGCGGCTGGCGCTCCAGCGACCTGCCCACAGAGACAGCAATATTTCCGTCTTGCGTGTTGACGAAATGCTGGCCGGTTAGCTTGCCCATCCAGAACTCTGAACGAACAGGCCCAAGGAATCCTAAAAAGCTGGGCAGCTTCTTAGGAGAAGTTTGGTCCAAGCGAAACATGTAGAGCGGCTCGGCATTGTTGCTGAACAGAAAGGGATCCTGAGCAGGACTAAGCCAAAGGCTCTGTTTACCGAGAGATGCCTGCCAGCCCTTGATGCTTAACATCACGTACGCATCAATGAGCCTGAACTTATTGAAAGCCGCAATGGGAGAAGCGGACAGCACCATGGGCTTTTGGTCGGTCGCCTGAATCGCGTCGATGACTGGCTGCGAGAAACCGGGAGCGGATGGCGCATGCTCAAATTCCCCCTGAACATAAAATCCAAGCGCACCAGTGGATGCGCTGCTCGAAAACCCGCTGATGAAATTCAGACCCCTCTGATATGGACGGCCAAAGTCATTCACAATGGTCTGTCCAAAGTGATAGCCATCCGTTAATGGCGGGCCGGAGATCGAAGTTGCGCGGGCGTAAACGGAATCGATCCCGATGTAAGGTATTCGCGGTTCGCCCAGTTCGGCGGCAAATTCGCGCGTCAGTTCAGACGTTAGGCGATCAACCTCATCTGGTGGAGAGGCCTCCATTGCTGCCGCCTCATCCAAGAGACGGGCACATTCCTTTCGCGTCCATGGTTTGATTCCGAGGATTGCTGTGGGCACTACTCCCAGCGCAGATAGGCGATCGAAAGCAGGGTAGATCCAGCTATCGAGTGGAACGTAAGGCGAGGAACGATTTTCGGTTGAATTGGATTCCTCAGTTCCTGGCGAGCGATGAAAAGTACCCCAGCCACCGCCCCCCAGGTCTATATCGTGGTGCCTTGCATAGACTTGGCGCCCGATGAGCCATCCCATCGTGCTGCCCACCACGACGTCACTTGGGAAATGACTCTTGCCGGTGACTCGGGTTGCGCTTACCCCTGTAGCCAAGCCATAAGCGAGGATTTTGGTCAGCGCGCCTGGATATTCATGAGCGAGAACGCTCGCTATCGACCAACTCAACATTGCATGGTCGGAAGGGAACGATGAATTAACGATGCCGCCATGCCAGAATCTTCCCTGGCCAGTACCGTCAGTCGGGCGCTCCCGCTCTGCTGCTGCTTTTAAAGCTTCACCCACGACAATACTGTTGAGCGCAGCTTCACCAGCTAGGATGCCCGACTCCGACCGATGTTCGTCTCCTTTCCATTTTCCAGCTAAGTACAAGCCGCCCGAGCCTGCTACAAAAGCAGCCAATCCAGCATTGGAAAATGTGTTCGAATGACTCGCGAGGGAACTGGTATTTGAAAGTCGTGAAGAGAGTTCACTATCAGAGGCAATCAGGCCGGCAGTAACTCCGGTCAGTGGGAGCAACCAGTTGAGGTCCTGAATTCGAAGCTTGAACGGGCTTGTCCAGATATCCTTCTGGTCTTGAGCAAAGTTCTTCGCAAAAATAGAAGGCGCGAGGCTCGCATGATGATAACCACCATCCTGCACCGGGACAGCACTCTTATTTTGTTGCTTGGAAGTTTTGGGATCGATTCCTTGAGTCGCGGTGGTCTGGCCCAATGTTCCTGGTGCGAAGCTCAAGAGAAGGAATAAGGCCGCGAATTTCCAATCCCGGTGGCACATCAGGTTCGCTCACAACGCCTACTGCGTCCAAACACGCGACGTCAGTGCCACTCCGGAGAGGACTGAAATCGCCTGGCCGAAGGCTTTCAGCTTGGAATTGCCGGGAAGTTTTTCCGGGATATACACCGTGTCGCCCGGCTGCAAGACGGTGCTGAGAACGTCTCCCGACCACCATCCACCGGAATTCTTCCCCAGTACAACTCCGTTGGCACGTATCACAAGTACCTGTTTCTTGTTGGCAAGAACAGTTGGGCCCCCTGACTGTTTCAGGTACCAGTTCGCTTGCTTGCCCGGCACATAGGTCAGGGCGGTTGGATTGTAAACTTGGCCGCCAACCATTACGAAATTCGGCCTCTTGGGAATACTCAAGTTGTCGCCAGGACGCACTTCAATATCAGCCACAGTATTCTCCCAGCTCGCAATGTCCGCAGAAATATGGATCACCATGCGGCCGGTGGGCTGAATTTGCTTGAGTTTGGTGATCAATTGTTGTCGTTCTTGGGCGAAAGCCGCATTCTCTACTCGGCCAGTGCGGTCACTTTCCGAGCCCTGTGCCTGAATAGTGTTTACAAGTTCATCCCGGCCGGCAGCCGCAACCTGTTTTACCTGCTCTCGGTCTAGTATGGCGGCATTCGGATATGCTCCAGGCAAAAAGCCTCCTGTCCGCTTCAAGATGGAACTTAGCCGTTCGCCTTCTTGAATCCCATACCGCCCTGGATGCAAAACCTCTCCATTCACGGTGATCGCGCCGCCAATGTCCTTCCACCCACCAAGTTGATGAATGGTGAGCACATCACCAGGTTTGAGAACCACATCTGTATCAGACTCCCCAGCCAGCGCTCTCCCAATCGGGACCTCACGATGCTCTAGCTCGACACGCTCTCCGTGCTGAATACTGTAGCTGGCGAGACCAGCGGACTCAGTAAAAGCGCTCCTTTTGAAACCGCCGGCCATTCTCACCAAATCTGCTGCGGTCATGCGCTCAGATAACAGATATTCAGCTGGCCGTAAAACCTCGCCATAGATAGCAACCTTGGGAGGATCAGCCTCATACCTTCCGAAAACGCGGATAGTATCAAACGGTTGAAGAAGAGGCGCTTCCTGCCGCTTATCCAAGACGTCCCGCAGATTAAAGCCGACTACAAAGGGCCGGTAATCTGGAGCTTTCAATCGAACGATCTCTGCGCGGTCGGCCGGCTCAGGTAACAGATCCTGAAATGAAGCGACTATGTCCGTTACTTTGATTCCATCTTTGTACGGATACTTGCCTGGCCGGAATACGTGTCCTTGAAGGTAGACGGTCTTGTCGCTGTAAGGAAGGATTGGAGAGATAGTAATGTCGTCACCATCTTCGATGGCAAGATTCTTGAAAGCCATCTCGACCGCCTGGACATCGCCGTTCTGTGGCAGATTGACGTTCAACATCACTTTGCGTTGGTGTGCTTCGATGCGTGCCACCTTGATGTTGCGCAGTTCGCCGGAAACCCGCACTCCGCCGGCCAATGCCAGTACTTGGTCGAGTGTTTGTTCACGGCTAAGTTCATAGATCGCCGGACGGCGCACCATTCCTGCCACTGTGACCTGCGGTCCCGCGGGTGGAACAAGAATGCTGTCAGATGACTCAATCCGCTCCACGGAGGAACTCACTCCGTTCAACATCAACTCATACAGATCGATCTCCTCAACAAGTCGCTTGCCTCTGTAGTGTTTTACAGTGCGCAGAGAACCAGTTTCGTTTGGGCCGCCAGCAACAAGCAAGGCGCTCAATGCCGTGGATAGCGCGCTAATCTCATACGCACCGGGTCTCTTCACATCCCCAACGATGTAGACCCGCACGTTTCTTACCCGACCTAGAGAGACATCAACCGACACGTCCCTGAATTGTCGCGCCAACGCCCTCTGAACCATTTGCTGAACTTCACCCAACGTGCGGCCTGCCACCGGGATGGCTCCTGCTTCGGGTAGGTTCAGACGTCCTTCACGATCGACAGTCAAGCGCAGCCTTTGCGACGCACTGCCCCAATAATTGACAACGACTTCGTCGCCGGAACCGAGGACATAATCTGAGCCGACCGGAACATCCGTTGAGGTTTTATCCGAAACCGTACTGTTGCGGAAGATTGATGCCCCAAATCTCTCCAGTTTTCCCGGATTCGATAAAGCTTTCGTATTGAGGTCCTTCAGCGCGGGCAGATTGCGATTGGGCGAGTCTTGCTGCTGTAAAGCTCGGTCGCCTTGTTGTCTGTCGGGCCCAACGCCGTCGTCACCTGAACCTCCCTCCTTGTTGTCATTGTCTTTCGACGGTAATTGGTTCTTTGGGTTGAGCTCCGGAACGGGCAATTTTTCTCTTGGACGGTCA
>JAOAPL010000297.1 GCA_025462925.1 Acidobacteriaceae bacterium | reverse complement strand
ACAATCGCGACAAGTGGTAAATCGCCAATGCGCTCACAGATTAGTCCTGACTTGTCGGCATTTCGTCAGGAAATCAAGCACTGAAGAGATGCGCGTTTCTCGTTATTGATCTGCAACGAATGGAATTATCCGCTGGGCTAGCATCTTTGCATCTCATTGAAAGATTTGGTGCCGGGAGGGGGAATCGAACCCCCAAGGGCGCAAGGCCCGGCGGATTTTGAGTCCGCTGCGTCTGCCAGTTCCGCCATCCCGGCTTAAGAAGGCTAGACCTCAAGTATCGCACAGGGCTGCAGCTGCTGCCAATCCAGCCGGCGCTCTGTGTTATTTCGCCGCGGCTGCTGCCGTCGCTTCGGGTTTGATCAAGATTGGGAACCGCGGAAAAGTAAACGTTCCGCTGGCATCGTCAATGATGTTGAGCTGGCACATGTAGTATCCCGGACGCAGCTTCTGCAAAGGGACATCGATCTGAAAAACCGCTGCGCGGCGGTCGGACGAGAGATCGCGGACTTCCAGCACCGGCGTCTCAAATGCTTTGGCGTCGTTTTGCAAGAACTCGATGCTGGAGATAACACGCACCGGATTCTTAGCTTTCGGCGCGGAGTTATCGGCAGCGGTTTCTGTGCGCGCTTTCTCTGGATCATAGACTTCGTAATAGACGTATAGATGCTGGTCCGGAGTAAAAACGTGGCTGATATTCGGAACCAACTCCTGGCCGTTTCTCGCCAGCGGATTATCTTTTTGGGATTTCACTACCGGCCTGACCTGAGCGCTCAGGACGACCGAGCTCATCTTCACAGCTTTCTTCTGTTGTTGCTTGCGAAGGTCAGGAATGTTCAAGTCGGTCTCGAACGATGCCAGCTTCCCGGTCTGATTCTCACGCACTACTAATTTCACATGGTACTTGCCGGGTGCGAGGATGAATCCGGTGTTGTACTGCACGTTCTTGCGGGAGACGTTTTGACTTTTATCGAGCGCCAGCTTCACTGTTTCACGGACGTTGGCGATGACAAATTTCGTATCGCCGACACGAACTTGTCCGACGATATCCAGCGAGGCTTTGTCCTGATTGGCGGCGTCAATAAAGGGAATCTCTGATCCCGGAACTACAAGCGACACCGGAACAAAATAACGATCGTCGCTCAAGCGGAAATATGCCGCCGCGAGGAATACGGGGAAATCGGTAGCCGGCAGCTCGGCATCGATTTCCGTCTGCATCTGCTCTTCGCGATCTTCTTTTTTGAAATGCGCGAAGTCCCTGGGTGCGTAATAGCCGCTGCGGTACTCAAGCTTTACGTCTTTGAGGCCCGTCTTGACGGTGATCTTGCGATAGCGCCCGTCTTTCAGCAGGTTTGAACTGCGATAGCTCAGCACATAATACGCAGAGGTGTCTTCCTGTACTTTGCTGAAGACCTCGCCGAAATCATTGGTGTCGAGAAAAGCTTTTCCGCCGGTGTCTTTGGCGAGCGTCGATAGCGTTTCCGTCGCGCCGAAGTTGGAGTCGTAGGCATTTCTCATCCCTGCGCCGGAGAATGCGCTTACACCGCGAAGGCTCGCTTTCTCTGCGGTGCCTCCGGGCACGATTGCCTGCAGGCCGGGAGCGTCGACCGAATAAATAGCGACGTTCGCCTTGATCGCCGAATTGATAGTGGCGCGCAACTGCGATTGATTTTCAACGCCATTCTGTTGCAATCCGCTGCTGAAATAAATCACCGATTTCTTCTGCTGGATCTTTGCCAGAGCGTCGGAGAGCGCCTGCAACGCCTGAAGTTTGCGGTCGGCATTAAAGGTGTTGAAGTCGCTGTCGTCTGCCGTAAATGCTGCGCCGGTGTCGGGTGTTCCTTCGGTATCGCCGGTGTCACCGGCGGAATATCCTCCGCCATTGGTTCCACCGAAGCGCGCCAGCGTCTTTTGCAAAAGCGTTTTGTCCGCCGTGAAATCCTGGTCCACTCGCAGCGAAGAGGTGAATGAGATCACTGCAACCATGTCGGCGGGCTGCATCTGCGAATTCACATACTTCTCTGCCGAATCCACCGAGCGCCTGATCTCCTCAACTTCCATTCCCGTGAAATCGAAAAAGAGGACGATGAGACGTTTGTTATTGGGATCGATATTCGCACTGTTCAGCGGAGCCAAAAGTTGAGCTTTGGTCGAGACAACTTTATCTTTCGTTTCAGCGGCGACGATCGACTCAGCCGGATTGGCCACCGCCATATCGATCTGCTCGTAGTCGAATGCCGAGATCTTCTGCTGCTTGCCGTCCTCAAGCAATGTGAAATCGGATGCCTTCAACCCGCGGAAGAGGTTTCCCTTCTTGTCGCGCACGACAATGTTCACCAGCACCGTGTCGCTGCTCGTCTTGAAAGTAAATTGCTGCTCGCCAGATTGCGAAGCGGGATGGCCTGGGTCCTGCGCAGGCAGCGCGGGGACAAACAATCCCGCGGCGAGCACCACTGCGGCAATGCTACGAATTGGGATCGGCATACGCATAGTTAGAATCGGAACCGCGTTTGTATCTGCATCTTGCGCATGCTGCCTACGCCCACCACTTGGCCGAACGTCGGCGAGTTCACAACAGTGTCAATGCTGGAATAATTCGCGTGGTTGAAGAGATTGGTTGCGGAAGCGCGGAACTCGAACGCCTTGGCGTCCTTGATAGGCACGGTCTTGCTCAGCGATGTGTTGACGCTGAACGTGCCCGGACCAACGATCATGTTGCGGCTTGAATTGCCAAACGTTCCCGCTGCTGGCACCACGAATGCAGCAGTATTGAACCATTGGTTGATCGCGGGATCAGAAATGTAAATCGGCTGACCGTTGTAGTCGGCGCGGAGCGTACCGTTCGTGCCTCGCGCAACATCGGTAAAATCTCCCAGCACCCGCGCAGTGAACGGAGTGCCGCTGGCAACAGTCACGGAACCGCTGAATGACCAGTCACCGAACGTCCGGCCTGCCCAATTCTGGCTGTTCATCCAATGCTTGTTCGTGCCCCAAGGCAATTCGTAAGTGTAGTCGGCGGTAAAACGATGCCGCTGGTCAAAACTGGAAAGACCGCGTTCCGCAGTCAGATCCAGATCATTCTGCGCGACCACCGTCGCTCCGCCGCCGATGCTGGAAGCGTTGTCCAGCGATTTCGAGTAGGTGTAGGTTCCACCAAAAGAAACTCCGTGCTGCATGCGCTTGCGAACGCGCAACGTGCCCGAGTGCAAGATCGAATCGGCGCCCGACGACTCCCATATAAATGACTGCACTCCGGCGACTCGTAATCCCGACGGCCCGCGGTTAGGCGCGCGTTCCAGGTCGAGACTGCTGCCCTTCGTGCCAGTGTAATCCAGATTCATGACGATTCCCGACGGCAGCTCCTGCTGGACATTCAGGTTCCATGTCTGCGAATACCCGAGGCGGTAATTGCGATCAACGCCAAAGTTATTGGTGATGCCGACGGGAGCGGCAGGAAATCCACTTTGCAAAAACAATGGGCTTGCAGCAGTTGCGATATTGGTTTCGGTAAACGCGAACGGCGGCTGGTTGGCAAGCTGCTGGACGATCGAGCCGTACTGGCCGAGGTTGTAATTCACCCCATATCCCGCCCGTACCACCGTCTTTTTGCGCGGACTCCATGCGATTCCCACTCGCGGAGCAAAGTTGTTGCGATCAGGTTGAACCAGCGTGCCTGGAAAAGCTCCCGTGAATGGACCTGCCTGGTTGGGCTGCACCGCCGCTACTGAAGTGAACCCCGGAGCGACATCAAGATTGGCGATGCGGTTTCCACTCTCGCTCCACGGCGACACGTATTCATAGCGCAAACCGAAGTTGATGGTAAGCCGCGCCTTCGCTCGCCAATCGTCCTGCACAAACAGATTGTAGGAATTGCTGGTGAAGTTATAAGTGTTCGGGCTGAACTGGACAGTTGTTTGTTGCGCCCTGCCCAGAAGAAAATCCGCCAGATCATAACCCGTGCCAACGGTCGTTGCGGTCGAGATTCCTGTGAAGGTAAAGCTGCCGCGAGGATTACTGTTGGAACGGAGCTCTTCGGCTGACCGATGAAAATCCCCGCCGAAGCGCACGTTGTGCTTCTTGTGATTCCAGGAGATGCTCTCGGTGAGCTGCCAGGTGAGATCGTCGCGCAGTTGCGGAGTCACATCGCGCAATCCACTGTAGTTCGTGAACGATAACGTAGGGACGCCGAAATCGAACGGATCAGCGGAGACGCCTGCGATCCCCAATCCGCCTGCTACGTTGGTCGCATTTGCATACTGGCCATTCGATTCAATGTGGTTCCTGTTCACAACGAACCCGGAGCGCGTCGTCAATCCATGGAATGGCTGCACGTAGCCGAGATTGAAGTTGTATCCATTGGAACTTGAAGCTCCGCCCAAAAGCGGCGAGTAGTTGAGGATATCGGAACTGCTGGTCCTGTAATTAAACGCGAGGTTGATGGAATGCCGGCTGCCAAATGGATTACCGCCGCCTCTTCCCCCGCCTCCACCAGCATTAGTCCGGCCGGTTCTTCTCGTGGTCTCACCAAAATTGTGGTTCAAACGGAAGTTCACGTTTTGTGAGTTGGTGTTTGAAGAATCGACGTCATGAAAGTTCTGCGTGTCCCCGGGCTGGTTCGGCAAGGGAAAGAAATTCAATAGTCCTCGTGCAGCTGGGTCGATCGCCAACAGCTTGTTCCCTGCGATAGGCGCATGGGTAACAGGATCGAAGATAGTCACTAAGTTGCCGGCATTGACTCCGCTGCGAATGCGCGTCTGGGAAAAATCGCCGCTTCGCTCCAGCAGCGTGGGGACAGTCGCGAACACATCGAATGGATTGGCCGCCGTCTGTCCAAAATAATTCAGGTAATACATTGTTTTTGTCCCACCTTCATAAACGTGTGGGATGTTGAGTGGACCGCCCATGAGGAACCCATATCGGCTTTGTGAGTAGCTGGGTTTATCTGCCGGAATCCCGGTCAGCGAATAAGAGCGCGCGTCCAATGCTGAATTTCCGAAGTTGTAGAAGATCTGGCCGTGCGGTTTGTTGACGTCGACCCCGCGGAATCGCCCGCCGGCACCGCCGCCCCCGGCAATCGCGATAATTGCACCGCCGCCATCTCCTCCACCACCGCCCGGACCGCCACCGCCGCCGATGCGGACCTGATTGCCGCCGAGTTCAAACGTCCCGCCTCGGGCGCGCGCATCGTCCATGCGTTGCCGAAGATCATTCTCATCGAAGCTGAAATTTTCCGTTCGCCCCATGTTGCCGGTGACGGAAACGGAATCGGTCGAGGCGCTCCCGCCCATGGCGGCAATAGGCATGCTGCCAGCCAGCGATTCCCCGTTGCCTTGCGGCGCGCCACCCTCAGCTCCCGTTCCGACCTCCGATTGAGTCAACGAGAGGTTCTGCAATCCGGTTCCCGCAATCACATTCGCGAGCTGCTGTTGCACTGTCTGCGCTTGCTGCTGTTCTTGTATCTTCTGCTGGCGCGACAACAACAGCATTTCGAAATCAGCTTGTTGAGTTGTACCCAGCGTTTCAGCGCTGAAGACAATCTCTTTTGTTATGGAAGCAAATGCGGCGAGTTCGGCGCGCACCACCCAGCGACCCTTACTGGCGATTGAAATGGAGTATTTTCCCTCCACTCCGGTCGTAGTAAATATTTTCGTTCCCGTAAGCGTGTTGGCCGCGGAGACGGCGACACCCGGCAATGTAACACTACCGGATCTGATCGACCCCACGATCTTTCCTGGAGCAGCAACTGTCGCCGGCAACGCAGGACTCAGCGTTGTCGGCGTTGTTGTCTGCGCACCTGCCTGTGAGAGCACCAGCAAGCACACTACCCCCAAGAGGTTGACGGGATTTCTGATCACGGCTTTTCCGGTTTACTGCTTTCAGGGCGAGATGCATCACCAGTTGGGCGTCTTTGCCCGCCGCCCGTTCCCGGCATCCCTACCCGAAGTTCTTTTGCGACGAACACGCCATCCTTGAGTTCTCCCGGGCCGGAGATTCGGTCGCCAGCTTTGATATCTGCCAGCGTGATGCTTTCACCTTGCTTCTTCAATGAAGTGTTCTCGTCGACGGCAATGACTTGGGTCTGACCATCAGGACGCAAGACCGTGATGTTCGTCTCCTTGATGTCTTTCACTTCTCCGGCGATATTGGTTTTGCCCATGTTCGCCTGCGCTTCCTTCATGCGCTTAACGGTTTCTTCGTCGAGCAACGCCACCATGCGCGCCTCTATTGCACCGTCACCTGCGGGCTGACCGCCTGTAGCAATAGAGTCGCCCACTTTCAAATCCTTGAGGGTGATCTGCGCGCGATCCTTTCCCATGAACCGTGTTTCAGCGCTGGTCTTAACGCTCAAAGTCTTGCCTTCAGATGTCTTGATCGTGATGACATTGTCCTTGATCTCGGAAATTGTGCCTGTTGTCCCTCCGAATCCGAAACCGCCGCGTCCTCCCTGCCCTCGTTGACCACGTTCAGGACGCGCTTGCGCACTTGGCGCAGGAGTTGGATCTTGTGCACTCAGAAACACGGAAATCAGCAGCACTGAAATCAAAAATGTGAGCTTCATCGGCTACCTCGTTTGGGTTCAAATGTATAGAACATTGCTGGTTTTAAATTTGGGCGTGGGGACGCTCAAACTGCGAGAGCTAGCGTAAACCCGTACTCTCAAGGAAAGTAGCACGACTTTTACAGGCAAGAAATGCACGTTCGTGGAGCTTCGGATTCGGGCAAGAACCTAAGGCCCCCAGCTAGCCGACAACCCACAATCCTCAGGCAAACCATTCAACACGCGCTCACAAAATTACATCCAACCAGAAATCGAAGCCGCGCATAGTGGCACCTGCGGGTTCTTGCATCTTCGGAGAAAAACCATGGCGGATCCAAAATACAGCAGCTCTGATGTACCTGATTTCTCAACGTATCCGGGCTCCCAACCAGAACTCCCGGAACATGCCAGCCCAGCCAACTACGGCTATGCCCGACGCGCGCAATACCGCCGTTATGACCGCGGCCCATCGGCGTTGGATGAATCTGCCCGAAAACTGGGCTGGGCGCTGGGCCGCATCATCGGAACCATTGAACAGATAAGAGACCGGGCAGGAGAGCGATTTCAGGATGCGCGACTCGAGGTGCAGGAACAGATGACTGAACTGCCGGAAGAGGCGCGTCGCAGTCTCGAAAACGCCAAGGTAAAAGCGCAGAGATCTTTAAGCAATCTGCGTTACAACGCTGTTCGGATGCGACATCGCGCAGTTCGGGAATATCCAATACAAGTGATCCTCGCTGCCGGAGTACTAGGTATTCTTGCGGGAGCAGGACTTCGCATGTGGAGGGAAAATCGTGGCTAATCCAATCTATAACGACAAGACCCTTACGCAACTTCTACAGGAGGTCAAGGACGAGCTGCGCGATTTCGCCACTACACGCTATGAAATGCTGATGGTGGAAATCAAGGAGAAGCTGCGCGTCTGGAAGCTTTCTTTGCCTATGCTCGCGGTGGCGGCCCTGCTCGCCTTCGGAGCGTTCATGACCATCACTTTTGGATTGGTAGCGTTGATAGGCACCTTGATAGGCACCGACTACGCATACGCTTGGGGAGCGCTGGCGGTTTCCGTCCTGTACTTAATCGTCGCCGGAATCTTTGGCTATCTTGGATATCGCGAGATCACGGCTGAGGGCATGAAGCCGACCCGCACCTTGGAAGTCTTGAAACAAGACCAGCAGTGGATCAAAGATGAAACGAGGGCAGCATGAGCACTTCGCAACCGGTTGACGTTTACGAACTCCGAGCCGCAGAACAGCGGCGACAGCTTCATGGTTCCGTAGTAGATCTAAAAGACGCCATTCGCCAGAAGCTTGACGTAAAGGCGAATGCCCGCGAGTACATGGTTCCCGCTGCGGGCGTTCTCGCTCTTTTTGGTTTGGCTCTCGGATTCAGCCTTGCGGGCGTTTTCTATGTCGGTAGCCGCGACAGGCGTGAGCGCCGAGCCTATCCTGACTGGCTGGGCGCGGAATAACCTACATCTCAACATCGTGATCCTTTAGGCCGCTTCGGCAATTCGCCTTAGCGGCCGCTCTTTTGCTTGGCGAAGCTCAATAGAAGTATCCAGTGAAACACTAGTGTCTGAGTGGCATTGCCTATCGGCTTTCCTTCGCTTTCATGGTATAAACCCTTTGACTCTGCCATTTATCTGTAACGCGCGCGCTGAGAGCTGAGTTGGCGCGCCTAAGCAAGGAGGGTCCGATTGTCAGACGCGCGCACAGGCAAGCGGTTTCCGCTGACATTGCCGATCACGCTCAAGAATCGGAAATCCGGCAAGCCGCGCTCGGCGACGACTTCCAATGTGAGCGGCGCTGGCGTGTTCATACAGGCAGATGCGAAACTGGAGATCGGGTCGAAGATCGAGTTCGACATCATTCTGCCGGGCAAGATCGTAGGCACAGATTGCGATGTGGAAGTGGTATGCAAAGGCAGAGTGGTAAGGGCCGAAGTAGACAAGGGTCCGAATAAGAAGAACACCAGTAAAAAGAACGGTATCGCTTGCGTGATCGACCACTATAAGTTTGTGCGCAAACCGTGATTTGTAAAAGCTGGTTCGCGCGAAAGTTCGCGGGGAAAGACGGGAATGCTGAAAATCATCTTGGCTGACAATCAGGCGATCTTTCGCGCTGGCGCTGCCAAAGTCCTGGCTGTCGAGGACGATTTGCGCATCGTTGCGCAAGCCGACACTCCGGAAAAACTGAAGACGGCATTGTCCAGTTTCCGCGCAGGCGTGTTGATCTTTGCGGAAGGCCTGGATTCGAATCTCGGCGATATTTGTGAATCCGCCAAGAAGCACAAGACCCGATTGATCGTTGTCGCCGAAAATCCTGACAGCGTTTCACGGCTGCTGCAACTCGGCATCAATGGCATTATCTTCCGCAACGTCAGCGGTCCGGCGCTGATCGATTGCGTGCGCAAGGTCGCGAACGGCGAGACCTGCGTGCAGACCGGCGAAGCGGAACAAGAAGCCAGCGAAAATGATGCGGTTGGAGCGCGCGTCCGCGACCGACTTACCGCGAAGGAACTGAAGATCGTGGCGCTGATCGTTCAGGGATACAAGAACAAGGAAATCGCGACGACGCTCGGCACCACCGAACAAGTGATCAAGAATTATTTGCGGAACGTCTACGACAAGATCGGCGTTTCGGACCGATTGGAATTGGCGCTCTTCACTATCCACCACCGCATTTTGCTGGAAGCCGCCTCGGCTAGCAGCGCTGCCGTCCACTAGTCCTACGAGGACGCAGTCTTTTCTCCGGTCTTCAGCAACTCATTCACGATCGTGACCAGTTCTTCCGGATTGACCGGCTTTTCCAGGTAAAGGTCCGCGAGCGGTTCCGCGGCCTGGAATGCGTCATTCACATATCCGGAGACGACGACCACGGGCATATTGGAGTGGTCTTTTGCGGCTTGCACCACGGCGCGTCCGCTGGCGTCGCCAAGTCGCCAATCGGTGATCACGGCGTCATATTCCTGCTCTGCAAGTTTTGCGATTGCGTCCGCAGCGGATACGCACGGAGTGACTTGGTGGCCAGCAGCTTCCAAAATCGCGCACTTCAGTTTGACGACGTTGGGTTCGTCATCCACACAAAGGATTCTTGCCATAATTGAGGGTGCTTCTATGATTGCCTTCCGGAGCAAAACTGCCCCGCAGCAATCAGCCAAGAGGATATTCTGCGGCAGCGCGATAAAGCGTGTCAAATCGCGCCGCGGCAGCCAATCCGCTTTACGAGACCTTCTCCCCTATCGATTTCGCCTGAGTGTAGAGATACAGATAGTCCGGGCCGCCGGCTTTCGAATCCGTGCCGGACATATTGAAGCCGCCAAAAGGATGCGCGCCCACCATCGCTCCCGTGCATTTTCGGTTGATATAGAGGTTGCCGACGTGGAAGTCGCGTTTGGCGCGCTCAATCTTTTCCGGCGACGAGGTGTAGATGGAACCAGTCAAACCAAATTCGGTGTTGTTGGCGATGGCCATGGCGTCATTAAAATCTTTTGACTTGATGACCGCCAGCACCGGGCCGAATATCTCTTCCAGAGAAATCTTCGCGTTCGG
>JAOAPL010000296.1 GCA_025462925.1 Acidobacteriaceae bacterium | reverse complement strand
GTCTTCGTTTCACATGACCGCTACTTTATTGACAAGCTGGCGACGCGAGTCTTCGAAGTTGGCGAGGGACAGGTGCATGTCTTCCCGGGAAATTATGAAGATTACTTGTGGAGGAAGCAGGGCGGGGCGGCGGTGGTGGCATCCGCGACTGCTGCCCCTAATGGCACACAGCCGAGGGCGGCTGTGCCACACGTTCCGGAAGAGGTTGATTCCAAGCAGAAGCGCGTGAACCCGATCAAGCTGAAGCAGATGAAAGAGCGTTGTGTGGAGATTGAAGAAGAGATATCGCGATTGGAAGCGGGAATTGCAGAGTGCGAGAATGCGTTGACATCGTTTGTGAGCACGGCGGAGACGGCGCGACAGACTGAGTTGTTGCGGACGCAACGCTCGCAGTTAGAACAGTTGATGAAGGAATGGGAAGAAGTATCGGCTGTGGTTGAAAATACTTAAAGCAGTTGGATTGCTGAGGATACAAATGAAGAAATCAGTGCTTGCCGCATTCTGCTTTGTCTATTCCCTGTTAGTAACCGGTCAGACAAGTAATCCCGTCATGGCTACGGGTAAGACCCAGGTAGTGATGTTGGGAACAGGTAATCCGAACAATGATCCTGATCGCTCCGGTCCGGCGACAGCGATCATTGTGAATGGTGCTGTCTATCTGATCGATTGCGGTCCGGGCGTTGTCCGCCGCGCAGAGGCAGGGAAGCGGAAAGGAATACCGGCCCTGGCCGCGCGAAATCTCAAGACTGTATTCATCACACACCTTCATTCTGATCACACATTGGGTTATCCGGATATGATCTTGAGCCCGTGGGTATTGGGCCGTGCAGAGCCGTTGAAGGCATACGGGCCGGCCGGATTGCAAAGCATGACGGACCACATACTAAAAGCATGGGAGCAGGATATCCGAATCCGCACTACCGGGGGTGAGCCCGCGAACAAGACCGGATACAAAGTGGAAGTACATGAGGTGGAACCGGGAGTCATATATAAGGACGGCAACGTCAAGGTGAGTGCATTCGTTGTGAATCACGGTGCCTGGGGCAAAGATGCTCTTGGGTACATCTTCGAGACTGCCGACAAGAAGATCGTGATTTCAGGCGACACGGCTCCCACGGACGCAATGGCAAAGGCTTGCAATGGATGCGACATCCTGATCCATGAAGTCTATAACCGGGCG
The DNA here is from genome assembly GCA_025462925.1 of Acidobacteriaceae bacterium. Taxonomy (GTDB): domain Bacteria; phylum Acidobacteriota; class Terriglobia; order Terriglobales; family Acidobacteriaceae; genus JAICLA01. The sequence continues at coordinate 4,025 of JAOAPL010000296.1, read as the reverse complement.
GGTTTTGATAAGCGTCCGCCGGAGTGGCAGAAGTACCATGCGGCATTCCACACGTCCTCGATTCAACTTGCAAAGATTGCTACTGACGCGAAGCCCAGCCTACTGGTGCTCTATCACCAGGGTTTCTGGGGAACGAAGGAAGAAGACCTTCTTGCAGAAGTGCGCAGTGGCTATTCCGGCAAAGTGGTCTCGGCACACGACCTCGATATTTATTGAAACCAAGGGAAAAATGAAATCACTCCTGAAATTCGTTTTGCTGTTGCCACTGGCACTGGCTGCTCAAAGCGTTGATACGGTCCAGAGTTTCAAGATCACTCCGCTGCGTCCGGTGGGAGAGTTGCGTCGCGAGGCGTTGAAGGCGCAGCCTCCGCAAGAGACGGGCAATTTCCGCCAGAGTGAGTTAGTGGAGTTGAACAAGCTGGATCCGACTATCAAGCTGGAGATCCGGTATGCGACGTCGAATAATTTTCTGGGCACGCCGGTTTATTCTCAGGCGCGTGCGTTTTTGCAGCGTCCTGCGGCGGAGGCACTGGTGCGGGCGAATCGCAAGTTGAAAGAGCAGGGATATGGATTACTGATCCACGACGGATATCGACCATGGTATGTGACGAAGATATTTTGGGAGGCGACGCCAGATGACAAGAAAATATTTGTGGCTAACCCCGCGGAGGGGTCAAGGCACAATCGTGGTTGCGCGGTGGACCTCAGTATGTACGACTTGAAGACGGGCGAGGCGGTGCAGATGCCGAGCGGATATGACGAGATGTCGCCGCGTGCGTACGCGAATTATGCCGGCGGCAGCGATGAACAGCGGAATCGGCGCGAGGTGTTGCGTGCGGCAATGGAAGCTGAGGGTTTTGCGGTGAATCCGACGGAGTGGTGGCATTTTGATTACAAGGATTGGAAGATGTATCGGATAGGGACGGTGGAATTTGAGAAGATTAGTAGTCAGTAGTCAGTAGTTAGTAGTCAGGAAAACCCACTTGGTGCCTGTGCAGGGAGCTTGCAGAGTGCCAAACACAAGATCCTTCGCGCCAGAAAAAAGGCGCTCAGGATGACAAGTTGGAAATAGTTTTGGACAGAACCAACGAAAGCCACAGCCGAGGGCGACTGTGCCACACTGACGAAAAGCTACGCTCGGGATGACAGGTGTACTAGCTATTACGATTTCACCTTCACGCCCTTCCAGAAGGCGATGCGGTCCTTTATTTCGATAGCTGCGGCGTAGGGTTGGGGATAGTACCAGGCGGCGTTGGCGTTCGTCTTTCCATTTACAACCACATCATAATAATGAGCGGTGCCTTTCCACGGGCACTTGCTGGTGTGTTGGCTGGGTTTGAGGTGCGCATTCTTCACGGCGTCGGGCGGGAAGTATTGATTGCCTTCGACGACGACGCAGTTGTCGCTCTCCGCCAAAAGCGCGCCTTCCCATGTTGCTTGAACCATCTTCGTACTCCTCCAAAGTGTGGACGTTACTTGGATAGGCCAGAGCTTGAATCGGATGCAGTCTTTTCTGCGTAAGCCATGCGGATGAGCGTGCGTTGCGCGAAGGGAACATAGAGAAGCGCGGCGGTGGCGGCGAATGCGAGTCCGACGCCGAGCAGATGAAACATCAGGAACGGCGACATCGCCCAGAGGATGTCGACGAAAATGAGCGCGGGGAAGAGCCGGCGGAATTTGACGCCGAGTCCGCGATAGTCGAACGAAACCGCGGAGAGCAGATAGAGGCGCGTGGGGATGGCGAGCACAGCGGTAAGCAGGATGGTGGCTTGCAGCAAAGGCGCGGTGCCAGACGATGTTATGGCGGCAACGATCTCACGAATGCGATCAAGCTTGTTCAGCGCGGCCAGATAAAAAATCAGGTACATGATCTGGATGAGCGCGAAAAAGAATCGCGCGGTGCTGCGCGAAGCGGCAGGAAGCTGGTTGAGAGTTTCGGGAGAGAGAGCGTCGGCATCGGGCTTTGGTGTTTGAGCGATCTGCGCAGGAGCGGGGCTGAGTGCTTCGACATTGGCTATGAAACGGTATCCACGTTTGGGAACGGTTTCAACAAATTGCGAGTTGGAAGCGGAGTCGCCGAGGACTTCGCGGATCTTGTTGATGGCAGTGTTGAGTGAGTGGTCGAAGTCAACGAAGGTGTCGGCGGGCCAGAGTGCGGTGCGCAATTCCTCACGCGTCACTAATTCTCCTGCGCGTTGCAACAGGATGCCGAGCACTTGAAAAGGCTGTTCCTGCAATCGCAACTTTACGCCGCGTTTGCGCAGCTCGAGTTCGCGCAGGTCAGCTTCAAATGGGCCGAAGCGGAAGGTGGTCGAGATTGGCGAGGGCGGCAAGGGAAAATTTTAACATCTGAGTTTGATCACCGCGGAGGACGCGGAGGGCGCTGAGGAAAGCAAGATCAAAACCAAAATCAAGATCTTGAACCACAAAGACACAAAGGGCACGAAGGACCACAAAGAAAATCAGTATGAACCCCCAAAAGGAAATGGCTCATTGAGAGCCATTTCGATCGAGAGCATGCGGACTTTCTAGCGGGGCGGCGGCGGTGGTGGTGGCGTTGTCGCCGGCTGGTTTACGGGTGCGGGTTGAGTGCGTAGCGAGCCGAGCTTGGTGCCAATGACTTCGCCGGAGACGACCAACTCCACGCGGCGGTTTTGCTGGCGTCCGCTGGCGGTGGTGTTCGGAGCGACAGGCTGTGTCTTGCCGAATCCCGTGGCGCTCATTGCGGTTTCAGGAACGCCTTGCTGGGTGAGATAAGTCTCCACGGCTTGCGCACGCTTCTCGGAGAGGCGCTGGTTGTAGGGGTCGCTGCCGACGCTGTCAGTGTGACCTTCGACGTCCAGCCGGAGCCCGGGATAAGCAAGCACGATGCCGGAGAGCTTCGCCAATTTTTCACGAGCGATGGGGCGGAGCGTGTACTTGCCTGTGTCAAAGAGGACGTCCGCCATATTCACGATGAGGCCGCGCGCGGTGTCGCGCGTTTCGAGGATGGTGTTTAGCTGTTGCAAGAGGCGCGCGCGCATCTCTTCTTTCTCGCGCTCGGCCTGCTGGCGCTGCTGTTCGGCGGCGGCCTGAGCGGTCTGCGCAGCTTGTTGCTGTTGCAAGGCGGTGGCGCGGGCCTGTTCGGCTTCAGCTTGCGCTTTGGCGGATTGGTCGGCGGCGGCCTGGGCTTGCTGCCGTTGACGTTCGGATTCTTCGCGCTGTCGCGCGGATTCGGCGGCTTGCTGTTCGGCGGTGGCGCGGCGTTGCGATTGCTGCTGGGCTTCAGCGTTGGCGGCGGCTTCGCGATCGGCGGCAGCCTGTTTTTCTTTGGCGACACGTTCTTCTTCTTCGCGTCGCAATGCGACTACACGCGCATCTTCAGCGGCTTGTGCGGCCTCACGTGCGACAGTGGCTATCGGTTTCTGTTGCGGTTTCTTACGGGCTTGATAATCCTCGGCTTGCTGCAAGAGTCCGGCTGCCTTCTGGAAACTCTCAGGGGCATATTTTTCCGCACCCGCTAATTGCGCAATGCGCACGGCATTGCGCGCTTCATGCAGATAGATCGGAATCTTGGGATCGACCACCTGGGGCTCGTAGGCGGCGCGCTTGGGGATGTATTGTCCGCGGCCGATGAGCTCGTATCGCGCGTCGATGTACTCGGAGGCGCCAACCGTGTCAGGGCGGACGAAGTTTTCCATGACGACTACGTCGCTGGGTTGCGTTACCGAGAAATATGGTTCGGCGGTGACGATCAGTCCGAAGGCTTGCAGTCCTGTGGTGACGCTGATCTTGCGATTGCTGCCGGGGAGGAATTCGCCGAGGTTGCTGGCGCGTCCCTCGGGAGTGATCGCCCAGAGGACGTAAGTGAGATATTCGGTGCCGAATTTCTGCGGGTTGTCGAGGTTGTCAGCGGTGACGTCGATGCCGATGCGTCCGGGATGGCTCTCAACGCGGGCGTTGCCGTGCGCTTTGGGCATCAGGTCAGTGCCTTTGAGGTCGACCTTCGTCGCGCCGCTGCGGAAATGGTAGTTGACGGCTTTGGT
>JAOAPL010000258.1 GCA_025462925.1 Acidobacteriaceae bacterium | reverse complement strand
GCATGCGTGCTCAACATGGAGCACAAGCGTCCCATCGATATTGGCAAGCTGCAACGTTACGCCGTTGATCACGTCATGGACACGCTGCAGCTCTTCACGCCTCCGGCAAACAACGGCCGCAAAGTCGCTCTCATCGGTGGCGGGCCCGCGAGCCTTTCGTGCGCTGCCGAGTTGCGGCGCTTCGGATACACCACAACTATCTTCGACGCCAATCCTGATCCCGGTGGACTCGACACTTACGGCATCGCCGCTTACAAACTCCGCGCTGAAGACGCGGTGCGCGAGTTCGGCCTTGTTCGTCGACTCGGCGTCGATATCCGCAGCAATGTCGAAATCAATGCCGTTAAGCTCGCTGATCTCGAACGCGAGTACGATGCCATCTTCATCGGCATCGGACTCGGCGGAACTGACGACCTGCAAATTCCCGGCGAAGAACTCGAAGGCTGTTGCGATGCGCTTACGTTCATCCGCAACACCAAAGAACAAGCATTCGACAAAGTCACCGTGGGAAACCGTGTTGCCGTGATCGGCGGCGGAAACACCGCCATCGACGTTGTCACCGCAGCGCGCCGACTCGGTGCCGAAGAGATCTACATGATCTATCGCCGCGGCGAAGCCGAAGCATCCGCCTTCGAGTACGAGATTGAACTCGCCAAGAGAGATTCCATTACCTTTGTGTGGCAAAGCGTTCCCACACGCATTCTTGGACGCGGCAATGTCGAAGCCCTCGAATGCGTCAAGACGATGCTCGGGCCTCCCGACGCTTCCGGACGACGCAGTCCCAAATCCATCGCCGGCAGCGAGTTTCGCCTCGACGTTGACATGGTCATCAAAGCGCTCGGCCAAAAACGCAAGACTGATTTCCTGCAATCTATCGCCGGCTTGAAGCTGGAAAAAGGTTGCGTGCAAGTAGATTCAGCCACCATGCAGACTGCGAATCCAAAATACTTTGCCGGCGGCGATTGCGTGAACGGCGGCGGCGAAGTAGTGGACGCTGTCGCGCACGGCAAGACCGCTGCCGCGGGAATTCACCAGGTGCTTGAGGCCGCAGCTTCAGCAAGGAGAACACATGCCTGATATCAGCATTGATTTTTGCGGAGTGCGTTCACCTAATCCTTTCTGGCTCGGCTCCGGGCCGCCCGCCAACACCGCATATCAAGCCATGCGTGCGTTCGACGCGGGATGGGGCGGCGTTGTCTGGAAGACTATCGGCGATCCCATCATCAACGTGTCGTCACGATACGGGTCCATCGACTACAAATCTGAGCGCATGATCGGGCTGAACAATATCGAACTCATCAGCGATCGTCCGATTGAAACCAACTTCCTGGAGATCACGGAAGTAAAAAAGAAATATCCCAAGCACGTTGTGGTCGCTTCGCTGATGGTGGAATCGAAGCAAGCGGCTTGGCATGAGATCGTGCGCCGCGCCAATGACTCCGGCGCCGATCTTCTCGAACTCAACTTCGGATGTCCGCACGGCATGTCCGAACGCGGCATGGGAGCGGCCGTTGGACAGGTTCCCGAATACGCCACCATGATCACCACCTGGGTAAAAGAGGTGGCACAGGTTCCGGTCATCGTGAAACTCACGCCCAACGTTACTGACATCTCGTTCATGGCGGCGGCCGCCAAACAAGGCGGAGCGGACGCGGTCTCACTCATCAACACCATCAATAGCCTCGTCGGCGTGGACCTTGACACCATGGTTCCCCGCCCCAACGTCGGCGGATACTCCAGCCATGGCGGCTACTGCGGTCCCGCGGTGAAACCCATCGCACTGAATATGGTGGCCTCAGTCGCGCACAATCCCAAGGTCGGCATTCCCATCTCCGGCATCGGCGGCATCTCCAACTGGAAGGATGCGGTCGAATTCATGCTGCTGGGTTCGACATCCGTCCAGATCTGCACGGCAGCGATGCACTACGGCTTCCGGATCGTCGAAGACATGATCTCCGGCTTGGACGGCTATCTCGCGTCCAAGGGTATGAACTCCGCGATGGAGCTTGTCGGCAAATCCGTTGGCAAAGTTGAAGACTGGGGCAATCTCAACCTCAACTACAAAGTTGTCGCGAAGATTGACGCCGAGAAATGTATCGGATGCAATCTCTGCTACATCGCTTGCGAAGACGGCGCCCATCAATGCATCACCGCCGCACCGCGTCCAGTGGGAGACCTCCGCCACGGAACTCCCGCGAAACACGTTCCTCATGTGATCGAAGAAGAATGTGTCGGCTGCAATCTTTGCGCGCTCGTCTGTCCTGTGCCGCAGTGCATCACCATGGAAGAGATTGATACCGGCCGCGGCCCGATGAACTGGCGACAGTTGCAGGAAGCCAGAGGCAAGAGTCCGCAGTGCAGCATGGAAGAACTGCTCAAAGGCAGTGTCTAGTTTCTCGTTTCTAGTTTCTCGTTGAATCAAAGAAGACAACTCCAACTTCCCGGCGGCGTAGAATCTCTGCAACCACGAATGCAAGAGATCAGGGTTTACGACGCAAATCGAAAGCCTCCTAACTGGACCGATGTAATGTCGCCTGCGCAGTTTGCCGTCTTCCACTCGGACGCGGCCAGCGGCGCTCACCGGAATTCAGTGGGAAATCTGCGCGGCGACAATACAGTTAACGATGAGCAGTACACGTGCCTGCTTTTCGACAACCTGGATGAGGCGGTTGATTACTGCGTCGCGCAAGCGAATGTTCCACGCTTGCGGCTGGACATCTACGACAAGGCCGGCAAATCCAAAGAACCCGTCCGCAGCTTTGTCGCGAAAGAACACGAGCGGCGCGCCCACGCCAGCCGACTGAATTGGGGCATTGGATTTCTTGTCTCCGGGCTGCTGCTCATTCTGTTCGACTGGATAACCAACTGGGAGTGGATCTGGCCGACCGCCGTAGGGCTCAAGTTGTTGACGGTGTCGGCTGTATTCCTGATCTGGTGGTGGATCCAAAATCGAAAGAGATAACAGCTAGTCTGTCCGGTTTGGGCCTACCCTCCCCTCCTGTAAAAACGCCAGAATCAATCGTTTAGCGATTTTTGCTCTGCAAAAATGTGATTCCATTGCACTTTCGCGCAAAATATTCCCAGCAAAGAACTTACCTCTGTTTATCAACTCATATCTGCCCCACCCCTCCCCCGGTAGAGTGTTGAACTAGTGGAATCAGCACGCTACGAAGGGGATATCTCGCAAGCTGATGAAGACACGCTTGTTAGGTGGTCGATATCCGTCAACACTGGGGATTCGTGCATCTTGGTTCAAAAACAAAGGGGTTAGCCGCGTCCGGATTAACGGGATATGAATTGCATCGCTGCGTGCCTGACAGGTTGTCAATGAACATTAACTTATAGTTAATTACAATATACAAGCTATATCTTACGTTAGAGAAGGTGTCAAGCGGGAATTTGCAGGCCAGCCCTGTATCCGTGTCACATTTTGCTGCATCAAGGCGTATGTGGTGGCATCTATAACGTGCAATACGTATCCAGAGGAGGACTCATGGGAAAGCTCGATGGAAAAATTGCATTGATCACGGGCGGCAACAGTGGCATTGGTTTGGCAACGGCGAAACGCTTTGTGAAAGAGGGTGCTTACGTCTTCATAACGGGCCGCAGACAATCGAATCTCGATGAGGCGGTGAAGCAGGTCGGGTCGAATGTCACGGGTGTACAAGGCGATGTGGCGAAGCTCGACGACTTGGACCGGCTGTTCGCGCAGATCAAGAAAGAGAAGGGCAAGCTCGATATTGTGTTTGCGAACGCAGGCATCGCCACATACGCTCCGCTTGGCAGCATTGACGAGAAACATTTCGACAGCATCTTTAACGCAAACGTGAAGGGCATGCTATTCACGGTGCAGAAGGCTCTGCCACTGCTGCCGGAAGGTGCATCGGTCATTCTGAATGCGTCGATAGTGGGCAGCAAAGGTTTCGCGGCGAACAGCGTCTATTCTGCTACAAAAGCGGCGGTGCGGTCCTTTGCGCGCACATGGACGACTGATCTCAAGGGTCGTCGCATACGGGTGAACGCGATCAGTCCTGGCCCAATCGATACGGAAGGATTGCGGGGATTAGTCGGCTCAGACGAAGTTGGGCAGGAGCGGCTGAAAGGTCTCAGTTCCATGGTCCCGCTGGGTCGGTTGGGCACCAGCGACGAGATCGCAAAGGTTGCGGTGTTCCTCGCATCGGATGACAGCAGCTTTGTTACGGGAGCCGAGTTGTTTGTGGATGGCGGGTTTGCGCAGGTGTAATCTCTCGCCGCCCTAGCAAAGCTAGTCGGGCATCCCGATCTGTCCATATTTTTCTGAGTATTTAGACAGTCACAGTGCGTCTAAGAGTGATTGGAAAATACTCATGTCGAAAGTCTGGTTGGTAACTGGAAGTGCAAGTGGCTTGGGCCGCGATATTGCTGAAGCTGTGCTCGCATCGGGCGATCGCCTGGTGGCAACGGCCCGCGATCCCCGTCGTCTTGAAGATCTGGTGAAGAAGTATGGCGATCAAGTTCGCACTGCTCCCCTCGATGTGGCGGATGAAGATGCAGCTTACGCAGCGGTGCAGGTAGCGGTAGACGCCTTCGGGCGTCTCGATGTCGTCGTGAATAATGCGGGCTACGGCGACATTGCACCGTTCGAGCAGTTGAGCTCGGAGAGATTCAAGGCTCTGATTGACACGAACTTCTATGGCGTGGTCAATGTGACGCGTGCTGCGCTACCGATCATGCGCAAGCAAAAGAGCGGCTGCATCCTTCAGATATCATCCTTGGGCGGCCGACTGACTCGTCCCGGCAACGCCGGGTACCACGCTGCCAAGTGGGCTGTTGGGGGATTCACCGAATCTCTCGCACAAGAAGTGGCCCCTTTTGGGGTCAAGGTGTGTGCACTCGAACCCGGCGGAATCCGGACGAACTGGGGCACTCTCGCGAACCAAAACACACCTGACTTGCTCCCGGATTACGAACCGTCCGTGGGCGCGTTGGTGAATGCGTTAAAGTCTTACTGGGGAAATGAGACTAGCGATCCGGCCAAAGTGGCTCAGGTCATCCTTCGCTTGGCTGCCAGCGAGAGCCTCCCTGCACATCTCCTGCTGGGCAGTGACGCCGTTCAATTTGCCGGCCAAGCCGAGGCGACGCGCGCGGCCGAAGCAGAACGCTGGCGAGAGATTAGCGTCTCAACAGACGTTAACGCTTCCGACACCTTACCTGCGTTGCGATTCTGAGAGCAGCCCCTGCTGAGAATTTGACTCGCACTGAACGCCCCTGAGAACGTCCATCGTAGATAATCATGTAATGGTGTCTCCAAATCCGATGCCTGAGCGTATGAATACTTTTGCAAAGCTTACCGCGGCAACGCTTGTGATGGCGGGGATTCTGATCTGTGTGGGCTGGCAGTTCAGGATCGGCTTTCTGAAGGGGGAAATGCTCGGCACATTTATCTCTCCCAACGCCGCCCTCCTGTTTGTCCTGTTCGGGCTCTCCTGTCTGCTGCAGCTGAGGGCGAAGGGCGCTTTTCTGCTCAATGCGGGCAGGCTGGTCGGCCTGGTGGTGGTGGTCTTTGCCGGTGCATTGATCGTCGAAGATCTTTTTCATTTGAACCTGGGAATTGATGCGAGATTTTTCCAGCACCGGATGAGCGATTGGACCGCAAAGAGTCCGCCTGGCCGCCCGCATTTTCCAACCCTGGTCGCGTTTTTCATCGCGGGAATCGGCGCAGTCACAATCCGGATAAGGCGGGCAGGAAGCCTTTCTGATTGGTGTGCAACCCTGATCGGAGTGATCTCTTATCTCTCGCTCATTGGCTATCTCTACGGCTTGAACGTGCTTTACGGCGGAGAAACGTTGCACACGGCATTCCTAATGGCATTGGTTGCCACTACTTTGTATGCTGGACGCTCCGAACTGGGCATTGCGCAGATCATATCCAGCACAGAGGCAGGCGGAGTGGTTTTTCGACGCGTTGTGGCAGCAATTGTGCTGCTGATGCCGTTGTTTGGATTCATCAGCATCCATGCACAACAAACTTCCGTCATCGGTTTTGAGATGGGCACGGTCCTGCTGGTGGTGGTGACGGTATTTGTCTTCACCGCGATTTCGGCACATACCGCCACTGTGCTCAACGTGCTTGACGCCCAGCGAAAACGTGCAGAAGAACAACTGGTTCGCAGCGAAAAACTCGCCGCCGCCGGGCGGCTCTCGGCAACCATCGCGCACGAGGTGAACAATCCTCTGGCCTCCGTAATGAACCTGCTGTACTTGGCGCAAACGGCAAATTCATCGCAAAAAACGATGGGGTACATCCGCTCGGCGGATACGGAGCTCAAGCGAGCCTCCTCCATCATTAAGCGCACGCTCGGATTTTACAAAGACGAAGCCAACCCCGAAGATCTGAGCTTGTCAGAGCTTGTGAAAGAAGTCCTTGACCTCAATGAGTCCTTGTTGAAATCACAGATACAGGTGAATGCACATTTTTATTCACCTGGCGCAGTGTATGCACGGGCGGGCGAAATACGGCAGATCATTGGCAACCTGCTGGGAAACGCGATTGACGCTGTGCAGGGATACGAAGAGCCGGAAATCACGATTACCGTGCAAGAGATGTCCGATGGGGTGGTGGAGTTATCAGTTGGCGACAATGGCTCTGGCGTGCCGCGGGAGAACCTGGAGCAGATATTTGCGCCCTTCTTCACCACCAAAAAAGATGTTGGCACCGGACTCGGTTTGTACGTATCAAGGCAGCTCGCCGAAAAAAACGGTGGGGCATTGCGCGTGGAAAGCTCCACCATCAAGCGCTTTGCTGGGACGAGATTCATGTTGACGCTACCGCTAGCGGCTCCGGTCACTTTAGGACAAAAACAAGGCGCGACGGAAAGCTGAGGACGTCAGATCAGACGAGCTGCGCGCCCCGTCAGTTTGTGTAGCACACCTGGCGCAGAAGAAAAATGGCCTCGGCGTTTCCGCCGAAGCCATTGGCTAGACTCGAATCGAACTCCTTTGTTATTTCGGAGTGCATCCACTGCCGGGGGTGCTGCTTGGCCCACTGGCGAATTCAATGAGGGAGACTCTTCGAAATCGAACAGGTCCTCCAAAGAATTCGCGTGAAGGTCGCGCAACGTAAGGTGCGGACGGACATCGCTGTCATCGGTTGGGAAGAACCGTTTTTCAATCAACGCCAAGAGCGAAGTGTGGTCGCCCACGGTGTGGGAGACGTAGCCTTTCTTGGAGAACGGTGACACCGCAATGAACGGCACGCGAATTCCCAGTTGGTCAAAGTTGGCGCAGCTCGCTGGATAAGGACCAGTGGGATTCGCAGCCAATGCCGGGCAGAGAGCTTCCGCATCGTTCAGGGACGTATCGGTCCTACTAAGAAAATTGCTGGAACATTCTGCACCGCCACCCGGTTGCAGGCTTGATGGCACGTTGGAACGGTCCGCACACTGGCCCGGAGAGATGCCGTCCGGATTCAAAGCGTGGGCCTGGCGCGCGCGCGGTGGGGAAACGTGATCATATGAGCCGCCGTGCTCGTCATAGGTGATGATCACGATGGAGTCTTTCCAGTTGGGCCCATTGCGCACCGCATTCACCACACGGGAAACGAAGGCTTGCCCTCGCTGAATGTCGGTGGGCGGATGCTCGTCATTCTCAAACCGGGCGCCTCCAAGACCAAAGTTCGGATCAACGAACGAAACTTCTGGCAACGTGCCCGCTCCCGCCTGTGCGAGGAATGCAGTTATTGGTAGATAGTGAGGATCGGCAGAACGGAAGCTGCCTCCCTGGGGAGCGTCCTGGAAGTAGTCGCCCCAGGTCACATGGTACTTATCGAGGAAATCAAAGATGGTTCCGTTGATGGGCTTGTATCCGCCTGCAGGCGGAAAAACATCACTGGTTGTAAGGTGACCGAATGAAGTTCCCGCCAGCAGGAAAGAGCGGTTGGGGAACGTGGGTCCAAGGACGGAAGAAAAATAGCGATCGCTGATCGCAAAATTCTTTGCCAACCCGTAGTAGAACGGGATCTCGTCCTGCGTGTAAAAGTTCATGGTCTGATCTTCGGTGGGATCTTCGTTGCCACCAACGTCGATCTGTTCGGTCGCGTCGTTCACCCGCACAAATCCGTCTGCCAGAAATTCGTTAAGCGTGTTATTCGGATTGAGGAAATTTGCTTCGCGGTGAGTCTGAAACCAGGAGTGGTCAAGGTCAGGGCCGACGCAGCGACGGGGATCATGAAACGCGCGCACGATGTTGCCGTTTTCGTCAGGATTCGAATTGCTGCATGTAAGATTGCCGGCGGCGTTGAGTTGACAGGAGGACAGGCCATCGACACAACGATGGTCTCCTTTTTCGCAACCTTTGCTACGGTCATCACTCTGGGGATTGTGGTACGGAGTTCCCGGAGCATATGCTAAAGCGCCGAAGTAGTTGTCGAATGAATGGTTTTCCTGCATAACGATGATGATGTGCTTTACCTTATGCAGATTGCCGCTGGCATAGGCCGGCACTGTGGTTACAAGAGCGAAAAACGCGATAGCTGCGCATAGCACAGTTTGCAAACGTGGTTTCACGACGAGTCCTTTCGACACAGAAGTTCCTTTGGGTACAGCCTTCCGAGTAGAAACCAGGAATGTAAACGCCACATCAACGCGAGATTAATATTTGATTTAAATCAAACTCGTAAGACTCTTTCCGCTGAACATCATCGGATTCAAGTGTTAGTGCGACTCTGTGCCGAGACCCGCAATATCAATCTTTAGATCGCCTCATTAGACAATCACCTTAGCTCCGACTTACTATTAGCGGCAGTCGAGATTGGTACCTGATTTGCGCGGTGATCGTTTTATCCGCGATTGTTGTCGCGCAGTTTAGAAGGAGCGAACTGAATGCGTAGCCTCCCCGGGATTCTCCTCGTAGTACTTTTCTGCACCGCCATTGTTTCCGCGCAGACCGCGGAAGAGCTGGTGGCCAAGAACACCCAAGCCAAAGGCGGAATCGACAAAATCAAAGCAATCAAGACCTTGCGCAGCGTTGGGAACTACCAGCAGGGCAGCTTTTTGGCGCAGGTGGGACAAGACGCCAAGGAGCCCGATCTTGTTCGGGAGACGTTTACCCTCCAGGGCATGACGCAGATCCAAGCCTATGACGGATCCACCGGATGGCAAATCTCTCCGTTTCAAGGACGCAAAGACCCGGAGATGCTCGGCGAGGAAGACTTGCGCAATTTGCAAGAGGACGCAGACTTTTATGGCCCGCTGATCGATTACCAGCAGAAGGGCAATCGAGTGGAATACCTGGGCCATGACAGCGTGGATGGTGACGACGTTTTCCGCCTAAAGGTCACGCTGAAGAATGGCGACATCCTTTACTACTATCTCGATCCCGACAGCTTCCTTGAAATCCGAACGGAAAAGCAGCAATTCATCCGCGGCGCAATGCGGGAGACGGTCACTGATCTAGGCTCTTACAAACAAGTGGCCGGCGTTTACTATCCGTTCTCGATAGAGACTGGACCGAAGGGCGATCCGAGTTCCAAGGCGAAAATAACATTTCAGAAGATGGAGGCCAACGTCCCCATTGATGATTCGGAATTCAAGATGCCCAGCGCGCCTGCGGTACCGTCGCCGCAAAAGCATGAAGAATTTCCTGTGCCCCAGAAGAAAACGCCTAAGCCTCCGCTGCCTACCAAACCACCAACAAAGCCCTGATCACCAGGTTTTTCGAACTGAAGCAGACGAATAAGTGAACACCTCGAAATCGAGAGGACTTCTGAAGATGACGATTCCCACCGTGGTTAGCTTGCAATCTCGTAAATCGCTGTTCTTGTGCGGCGCTTTGGCATTTGTATTCATGTGTGCGGGCATGGCGCAGCAGCGGCCCTTCAAATATGACGCAGGCACCATCTCAGGACTGCCTGCCCGCAATATCGGATCGGCGACGATGAGCGGCCGCATCGCTGCGGTTGATGGTGTGAAAGAGAACGGGCGGATCACCGTCTTCGTGGGATCGGCAAGCGGTGGGATCTGGAAATCCGTCAATGGCGGAACGTCATTCAGGCCGGTGTTTGATAACCAGGATGTGCAGTCGATCGGTGCTGTCACCATTGACCCGAGCAATCCAAAGATCGTTTGGGCGGGAACTGGAGAGACTTGGGCGAGAAACAGCGTCTCCGTTGGCGACGGCATTTACAAATCCACCGACGGCGGCGAGAACTGGAACAACGTTGGACTGAAAGACTCGGAGCGCATTTCCAAAATTCTGGTGGACCCAAAAGACAGCAATACCGTATTTGCGTGCGCCACCGGACACCTCTGGAATGACAGTGAAGAGCGCGGCGTATACAAGACGACCGATGGCGGAAAGAGCTGGCGCAAGGTGTTAGCGGGCGCGAATCCTGCGACCGGATGCGCGATGATGTCAATGAACTCGCAAGATCCAAAGACGCTCTACGCAACCATGTGGGACTTCAGACGCCAGGCATGGACGTTTCGCTCAGGCGGCCCCGGAAGCGGAATCTTCAAATCGACAGACGGCGGCGAGCACTGGACGGAGATCAATCAGACCAACGCCAAAGGACTTCCCGAAAAACCATACGGCCGTATTGCGATCGCCGTTGCGCCATCGAAGCCGCAAGTTGTGTACGCGATGATCGAAGCAAAGAAGAGCGCGCTGTACCGCTCCGATGATGGCGGCCAGAATTGGAAGAAGCTGGACGCGAGCCAGTACATGGTATGGCGTCCGTTTTATTTTGCAAATCTGATCGTAGATCCCAAGGACGAAAATAAGATCTTCAAAGTGGACTTGATCCTGCTTCTCAGCGTGAATGGCGGACAGAGTTTCAGCTCAGTATCGAACGCGGCGCACGGCGATTTTCACGACGTATGGATAGATCCCAGCGATTCCAACACCATCATCGCCGGAGACGACGGTGGCCTATGGCGAAGCTTGGATGGCGGGACTCGGTGGGAGCACTTCATGAACTTGCCGGTTTCGCAGTTCTATCACGTGAGCGTGGACAATCAGATCCCGTATCACGTCTACGGCGGCTTGCAGGACAACAGCTCATGGGTAGGCGATTCGAGTTACCCCGGGGGAATCAGCAATTCGCAATGGGAAAACATGTACGGCGGCGACGGATTCTGGATGTGGGAAGATCCGTCAGATCCCAATTACATCTACGCCGAAGCACAGGGTGGTGAGATAGGCCGTGTGAACCGCCACACGCATGAGACCCGATCGATCAAGCCCTATCCGCAATACGGCGAGAAGAAATTGCGCTTCAACTGGAATACGCCCATCCAGATCAGTCCCAATGACAAGAACACTCTCTATCTAGGCGCCGAATATCTTTATCGTTCGCGCGATCATGGCCAGTCATGGGAGCGCATCTCCCCGGACCTGACGACGAACGATCCCGAGAAACAGAAGCAGGAAGAATCCGGTGGCGTGACCATCGACAACTCAGCAGCGGAGATGAATACGACTGTGTATTCCATCTCCGAGTCCCCCAAGAATGGACAACTCATCTGGGTAGGCACTGACGACGGCAATGTTCAGATCACCCGCGATGCCGGCAAAAACTGGACGAATGTTGCGGGCAACGTCCCGGGAATCGGGAAGGGATCATGGGTAACCTGGCTGCAGGCAAGCCGCTACGATGAAGGCACCGCATACGCGACCTTTGACCGCCAT
>JAOAPL010000252.1 GCA_025462925.1 Acidobacteriaceae bacterium | reverse complement strand
CCAAGGAAAAATTCGAGACACGCAACCTGCCCATGATGCCTATTCGGGACGTTGTCATCTTCCCTTTTATGATGACTCCGTTTGTGGTTGGCCGCGAATCGAGTGTCCGTGCGTTGGAAGAAGCGCTAGCCGGCGACCGTAAGATCTTCCTGGCAACACAGCATGACGCCAGCGTGGATGAACCCAAGCCCCACGAGATCTATCAAGTGGGCACCGTCGTCAACATTGTTCAAAGCCTTAAGCTGCCTGACGGAAATATCAAGGTGCTGGTGGAAGGGCTGGAGCGCGGCAAGATCCAGCAGGTTGTGGACGAGCAAGGATATCTGCGCGCGATCATCAAGACCGGCAAATACGTGACCGAAGTGACGCCGACTCTTGAGACTGCGATGCAGAAGGTCACTTCCCTCTTCGAGCAATACGTAAAGCTTTGCCAGTCGCTGAATTACGAGACGATGATCGCTGCCGTTCGCATGGAAGATCCGGCGAAATTGACGGACACGATCGCGGCCAATCTTCAACTCTCCATTGAAGAAAAGCAGGACCTGCTCGAGATTTTCGATCCGACCGAACGGTTGAACCGCATTGCCGACGTGCTCGATATCGAGATCGAGAAGTTGAACATGGATCGCACCATCCAGACCCGCGTCAAGCGGCAGATGGAGCGCGCGCAGAAAGAGTATTACCTCAACGAAAAGATCAAAGCAATCCAGAAGGAATTGGGCCGCGGCGAAAAGAGCGAGTGGGACGAGCTCAAGAAAAAAGTTGATTCCGCCGGAATGCCCAAAGAAGTCCACGACAAAGCTATCCAGGAACTGAAAAAGCTGGAATTGATGCCGCCGATGTCGGCGGAATCCACCGTCTCCCGCAACTACCTTGACTGGCTGCTCGCGGTTCCATGGAAGAAGAAATCGAAAGAGATCCGGAACATCGAACGCGCTGAAAAGATCTTGAATGAAGACCACTATGGTCTGGAAAAGATCAAAGACCGCATCCTTGAGTTCCTAGCTGTCCGCCAACTGGTGAAGAATCCGAAAGGCTCAATACTCTGCTTTGTCGGACCTCCGGGCGTGGGCAAAACCTCGCTTGGCATGTCCATCGCCAAGGCGACGGGACGCAAGTTCGTGCGTATGTCGCTGGGCGGAGTGAGGGATGAAGCCGAAGTCCGCGGACATCGCCGCACCTACATCGGCGCGCTTCCGGGACAGATCATCCAGATGATGAAGAAGGCGGGCACCAAGAACCCGGTCTTCATGCTGGACGAAGTGGACAAGATGGCTTCAGACTTCCGCGGCGATCCTTCATCCGCGCTGCTCGAAGTCCTGGATCCCGAACAGAATTTCATGTTCGTCGACCACTACCTCGACGTGGAATATGACTTGTCGCAGGTATTCTTCGTGGCAACAGCAAACGTGATGCACACGATTCCCGCTCCGCTGCAAGACCGCATGGAAGTTTTGCGGCTGCACGGATACACGGAACTCGAAAAGATTGAGATCGCAAAGCAGTACCTGGTAAAGAAGCAGCTTGCCAATACCGGGCTGACGGAAGCGAACCTCACCTTCCAGGGTGATGCGATCCAGGAGATTATCCGCTCGTACACGCGAGAAGCTGGCGTTCGAAACCTGGAACGCGAGATCGGAAATGTGTGCCGCAAGGTGGCGCGCCGCGTAGTGAAGGACGGTGCAAACTACACCATTGCCATCACTGCAGAAAACATCAACGAGTTCTTAGGCGTCGCCAAGTTCCGCGACACTCTTGCACACGAAAAGAGCGAAATTGGGCTGGTCACCGGACTTGCCTGGACGGAAGTGGGCGGCTCGATCCTCAGCACCGAAGTCAGCGCAGTGGAAGGCAAAGGCAAGCTGACGCTCACCGGAAAACTGGGCGACGTAATGCAGGAATCGGCCCAGGCGGCCATGAGTTATGTCCGTTCGCGCGCAAATCGCCTGGGACTGCCGCGGGATTTCTATCGCAATCTGGACATCCACGTTCACGTTCCCGAGGGCGCAATCCCGAAGGATGGCCCGTCCGCTGGAATCACGATGGCGACGGCGCTAGCATCGGCCCTAAGCAAAATTCCTGTGCGGCGCGATATTGCCATGACCGGCGAGATCACGCTTCGCGGAAAAGTCCTGGCTATCGGCGGACTGAAAGAGAAGTTACTGGCCGCGCACCGCGCCGGCATCTTCGAGATCATCTTGCCCAAGGACAATGAAAAGGACTTGGCGGAAGTGCCGGAGGTTCTGCGCAGTGCTCTCAAGCTAAACTTCGTGGACAAGATGGATGAAGTCCTGGCAATTGCGCTGGAGCGTCCTCTGCCGCAATTCACGGAACCTGAGGAACAGCCGATTGCGCCGGTCCCTCCGGCAACCGAGTCGCCTGTCGCAAGACAGTAATCGCACTCTAGTAGAATCAAAGAGCCCGCTCTAACCGGCGGGCTTTCTTTTTGCCATCGACATGAAAGTCATAACAAATTTCGTGACCTCAGCGGCCGCGCCGCACCAGTTCCCGACCGGAATCGTCCCGGAAGTCGCGTTCCTGGGGCGCTCGAACGTCGGCAAGTCCAGCCTGCTGAATTCGCTCGTGGGCACGAAGATGGCAAACGTCAGCAACACGCCAGGACGGACGCAGACCATTAATTTTTTTACGGTGAACTTCGGCGCACCGAAACCGAATCCTGAATTGATGCTTGCGGACCTTCCCGGCTATGGTTACGCGCGTGTGCCCAAGGCGATCGTAGGCGAGTGGCCGAAGTTCATTGAGCCGTATCTCGCCGACCGGGAGCCGCTTCGGTTGTGCATCTGCCTGATCGACTCCAATATCCCACCGCAAAAGAGCGACCTGCAACTGCTCCATTGGTTGCAAACATCCGGACGTCCATTTCAACTTGTGGGGACGAAAACCGACAAGCTCTCAGGAAACAAGCTGAAGCAATCCATGATGGCCCTGTCACGTGAATTTGGGTCAGAACTGCTTCCCTATTCGGTAAAGACCGGCACGGGCAAAGATGAGCTGTGGCGGAAGATCAGAGAAGCAGTAGCGACGCTTTAGGAATTTAAGTTTCCGTTCGCAATCGTCATCTTACAAAGGTTCTCGCCGAACCAGTAGGCGATCTCGCGATAGTCCTTCACATCGAATACAGCCATGTCGGCGTCCTTTCCCGGTTCAATACTTCCCTTCCGATCGCCGAGCAGCAGCGCGTGTGCGCCATTGATCGTAGCGGCGGAAATCGCCTCCGCGGGAGTCAGCTTCATCTGGGTGCAAGCCAGCGAGAGGATGAATTGCATGTTCGGAGTTGGAGATGTTCCGGGATTGAAATCCGTGGCCAATGCTACTGCGACGCCCGCATCGATCAGGCCGCGCGCATCAGGATATCTTGCGTGGCCCAGAAAATAATTCGCGCCGGGAACAAGCGTAGCCACAGTCTGGCTCTGGGCCAGCCGCGGGAGATCGCGTTCGAAGACGTGATCCAAATGGTCGAGGGATGCAGGACTGAATTTCAACAAAGAGTCGAGTGCACAAGCAGTGAATTGTCCAATGTGGGCCCGGGGCTTTAGTCCATATTTCCCGGCGGCGCAAAAAACGTCCTGACACTCCTCGACGCTGAATGCGCCCGTCTCGCAGAAAACATCGACAAACTGTGCCAGCTTCTTCTTTGCCGCCTCCGGCATCATTTTTTCGCAAACGAGTCGAACATATTCATCGCGATTCGTCTTGTACTCAGCGGGGACAACGTGCGCTCCCAACAGCGTGGGGACCACGGCACCGGGCCATTGCTTGGCCGCACGACGGATGGCGCGCAACGATTTCATCTCGGCTTCGAAGCTTAGGCCGTAGCCCGATTTAGCCTCCACAGTCGTAGTGCCGCAGGCGAGCATGTGGTTCAGCGCTTTGAGCGCGCCGTCAGCGAGTTTGGCTTCGCTTGTGCTGCGCACGCCGGCAACGCTGGAGCGGATGCCGCCACCTGCCTCGGCGATCTCCTGATAAGTTGCTCCCGCGATCCGGTTTTCGAAATCAATCAAGCGCGGCGTAGCGAAGATCAGATGCGTGTGGGAATCGACAAAGCCGGGTAGCACAGTCTTATTCGAGCAATCAATCTCTTTGATCTTACGTTTGTGTTTCTTCAGCCAGGGATGACGAAGGATCTCGCGCTGCTTCCCTGCAACGACAATTCGGCCCCCAGTACTGAGGACAGCAGCGTCAGTGATCAATCCGATGTCATTTAGTTCGGAACCCCGACGAGAGGATTCGGAGCCGCGAAGCGTGGCGAGTTGGGCGATGTTGGTTAGAAGCAGCAATCAGCACTCAGCCTTTAGCATTCAGCCGTCAATGGCTGTGCTGTTCACCTTGAAATCGGAATTTTGACGTGGTTCTTTTCCGCAAACTCTTCTGCTTCTTTGTATCCCGCATCCACGTGGCGGATGATTCCCATTCCCGGATCGGTCGTCAGCACGCGTTCGATGCGCTTGGCCATCATCTCCGTACCGTCGGCAACAGTCACTTGCCCCGCGTGCAGCGAGTAGCCGATGCCCACGCCTCCGCCGTTGTGCACGGAAACCCAACTCGCTCCGCTGGCGGTATTGAGCAGCGCATTGAGGATAGGCCAGTCGGCGACGGCATCGCTGCCATCGAGCATAGATTCCGTTTCACGATAGGGTGATGCGACTGAACCGCAGTCGAGGTGGTCGCGACCAATCACGATCGGGGCCTTGAGCTTTCCCTTCTTCACAAGGTCATTCATGGCTAGACCGAATTGTGCCCGCTCGCCGTATCCCAGCCAACAAATGCGGGCGGGAAGCCCTTGAAAGCGAATGCGTTTGCGGGCAAGGTTAATCCATCGCTTTAAGATTTGATTTTCTGGGAACAGTTCTAATACGAGGTCATCAGTCACGGCGATGTCGGAAGCCTCGCCAGAAAGCGCTACCCATCGAAACGGCCCTCGCCCTTCACAGAAAAGCGGCCGAATATAGGCGGGCACGAAGCCGGGAAAATCGTACGCGTTCTTTACGCCGCGCTGAAAGGCAAACGTGCGGATGTTGTTGCCATAATCGAAGGTGACCGATCCCATCTTCTGCAACGCAAGCATGCCTTCGACATGCCGGGCGATAGAGTCGAGCGATTTTTCCAAGTAGGCCTTCGGATCGGACTTCCGCAACTGGTTTGCTTGCTCCAGCGACATCCCGTTGGGAACGTAACCATTGAGTGGATCATGAGCGGAGGTCTGGTCGGTGAGTAGGTCGGGGACGACCCCTCGAGCAGCAAGTTCGGGGATGACGTCCGCGCAATTGCCGACCAGCCCGACCGAAACGGCTTCTTTCTTCCGAATGGCATTCTTGAGAATGCGGAGCGCTTCATCAAGATTGTTGACCATGAAGTCGCAGTAGCCGGTCTTTAGCCGTTTCTTGATCCGTTCGG
>JAOAPL010000251.1 GCA_025462925.1 Acidobacteriaceae bacterium | reverse complement strand
CCATGGACCTCGGGGATGAGGCCGATCCAACCGCTGGTCCGTCTGCCGCATTCGCACATCGATCCTAACTGGCTATCCACCGTGGAGCGTGCGAGTAGGACCCCGCCTCGAGAATTCTATGAATGGGCAGCAGACCACATTCTCAGCGTAACCGGATCGCTCCCGGGAAGTCGGATTCTCGTCAGTTATCCGTCCAGTACGAACGACCGGCCATGAGTTTCGTAACACCCTCGTTCCCCCTTCCTGCGCCTTTCCCCTTTACTGCCTGCGGCGCTAAGATGCTTCAACACGGTTGCAGCTTAACCCATCAGCACTCAGCGAATCGCTTGCCGGTTGGCCGCATCAAATGCGAAGTAATATTCGCACGGAAATATTCCCTCGGCGACTAAAGTCGCATTCTCTTTGTCGCCGGTTACGACGTGGCTGAAGCCGCGCACCTTCAAAGCAGATCGCAGCCGTATTACAAATCGAACGAGAAAGAGCGGAAGCATGAGCATGGAGTATGTGAATCTGGGGAAGACGGGGCTGAAGGTCTCGCGCATCTGTCTGGGGTGCATGTCGTACGGCGAGGTGCCGACGGTGATCCGGCCTGGTAGCCACGCGTGGGCCTTGAACGAGGAGCAGAGCCAGCCGTTCTTCAAACAGGCGTTGGATCTGGGCATCAACTTCTGGGACACGGCGAATGTGTACTCGATGGGGTCGAGCGAGGAGTTAGTGGGCAAGTTTTTGAAGGCTAATACGAAGCGCGAGAACATGGTGATCGCGACCAAGCTGAACGGCGTGATGCGCGACGATCCGAACGGCAAGGGGCTCTCGCGCAAGGAGATCTTCTTCGAGCTGGACCAGAGCCTGCAGCGCTTGCAGACGGACTATGTGGACTTGTACCAGATTCATCGCTGGGACTACGAGACGCCCATCGAGGAGACGCTGGAGGCGCTGCACGATGTGGTGAAAGCAGGTAAGGTACGGTACATCGGAGCGTCGTCAATGTATGCGTGGCAGTTTTCCAAGGCGTTGTATACGGCTGACCTGCATGGATGGACGCGGTTCGTCTCGATGCAGAACCATTACAACCTGATCTATCGCGAAGAGGAGCGGGAGATGATGAAGCTGTGTGCCGCGGAAGGGATCGGGGTGATTCCGTGGAGCCCGCTGGCGCGCGGGAAGCTGACACGGCCGTGGGCTGCAGAGGCGACGAAGCGGTCGGAGACGGATCAGTTCACTAAGGCGATCTACTCGAAGACGGAGGAGGCCGACAAGAAAGTGGTCGACCGGCTGGGCGAGGTGGCAGAGAGGCGCGGGATTCCGCGAGCGACGCTAGCGCTGGCTTGGATGCTGAGCAAGCCGGTGATTACGTCGCCAATCGTGGGCGCGACGAAACCGAACCATCTTACGGATGCTGTGGCGGCGTTGCAGGTGAAGCTCACTGCTGAGGAGATCGCTTCGCTGGAAGAGCCGTATGTGCCGCATCCGGTGGTGGGGTTCAGCTAGGGCAGGTAAGAGAGAGCATCGGTTACTTCCTCTTCCAGCGCACGCCGTCCTTGGTATCTTCAAGAACGATGCCGGCGTCGGAGAGTTGGTTGCGAATCTCGTCTGACTTGGAGAAGTCGCGTGAGCGTTTGGCTTGATTACGCTCTGCGATAAGCGCCTCCACCTGTTCATCGCTCAACGAATGCTCGAGCGCCGCAGCCTGCTCAGGCGAGATCTTCCCTACCGACCGCGCCCACTCCATGGCCGCGCGGGTCTTCTCGTTGTCGCCGTCGCGGATAACATCGAAAATCTCATCAAAGCTATCGAGCACAGCGAGCAAGGGCGCGACATCATCCTGTTTGATCTCGCCGGCATCGGCGGAGGCGTTGACTTCGCGCACCATATCGAAGACGGCGGCCAGCGCGACTGAAGTATTCATGTCATCTTCAAGTCCGGCGCGCATCTTAAGTCTGGTTTGCTCGGCAAGTTGCGCGAACTTTGGATTGGAACCTTGGGGAAACTTTCCCGTTTGCAATCGCAGCTTGAAATTTCGCAGGCGATCCACAGACTGCGCCGCCTGCTTCAATCCGTCAAAGGTGAAATTGAGCTGGCGCGTATAGGGCACCGATGCGAGCAGATATCGGATGGAAGAGGCCTTGTGCCCCATGAGCAATAGATCGCGCAAGGTATAAAAATTTCCCAGGCTCTTTGACATCTTCTCGCCTTCCACCAGCAAGAAGCGGGAGTGGACCCAGAAATGCGCCATGGCCTTGCCTGTCAGCGATTCCGATTGTGCGATCTCATTCTCATGGTGCGGGAAGATGAGGTCTTCGCCGCCGAGATGGATATCAAACGAATCGCCGAGGAACTCGCGCGCCATCACTGAACACTCAATGTGCCAGCCGGGCCTGCCCGGGCCGATCTCCGTCTCCCAAAATGCCTCGCCGGGTTTAGGAGATTTCCAGAGCGCGAAATCGCGAGCGTCGTCCTTCTCGTACTCGTCCACATCGACGCGCGCGCCGGCTTCCATGCCTGCGAAATCCTTCTTTGAGAGCTTGCCGTACTCGGGAAACTTTGCGATGCGAAAATAATACGAACCGTCTTCCGTGCGGTAAGCAAAGCCCCGCTTCTCAAGCTGCGCGATGAACTGCGCCATTTGCTGAATGTAGTCAGTGGCGCGGACAAGATGCTCTGGCTGTTGCAAGTTCAGAGTCTTCATGTCCTCAAGAAACGCATCCTCGTACTTGATGGCGTAGTCGCGGACAGAGAGCTTGTGTTGCGCGGCGTTGCGGATGATCTTGTCATCAACGTCAGTGATGTTCATGACGTGGTTGAGCTTGTATCCACTCTGGCGAAGGAAACGTCGAAGGAGATCGACAAAAACGAATGTGCGGAAGTTTCCTATGTGTCCGTAGTCATAGACCGTGGGCCCGCAGGAATACATGCCCACGAGTTTGCCGTCGAAGGGACGGAAGTCCTCGGTTTTTCCCGAAAGCGTATTGGAAAGGCGCAGCATGGTGGACATTGCATCTTAAAGGCCGCAGACGAATTCCGGCAACTTGCACCATGTGTCCCAAGATGGCGCACCTGGCACGTTGCAACTTTTTCCCTCATCAGGCATTCTTGAAGGCGATGCGCCCGCTGTTGTATGGCTTCACTTGACGATAGACCAGACAAACGCCCGTCGGTCGTTTCTCATCGTCATCGTTCAACCAAAAAAGGAAGCCGCATCAGCCATGAAATTACATTTCCGTAATTGCGCATCTATTCTCCTGCCCCTTGTTGTCATGTCCCTAGTCCTTCCTCTTTCAGTTCTCGCGCAGCAGGCAAGCCCTTCGCGAAAGTTCACCTTCGATTACTCGTTCACGGTGAAGAACACAAACCCCGGCAAGAGCCTCAGAGTATGGATCCCGTTGGCACGATCTGACGACCATCAAACCGTTCGAGTGCTCTCAATGAACGGCGACTTGCCGCTAAAGAACGAGCGGGAGCGAGAGTACGGCAATTCCCTGCTCTATGCCACCACCGCAAACGCGGACAAGCCGGAGTACAAGTTCAGTGTGAAATACGAAGTGGAACGCCGCGAGAACACGGCGTTGAAGACATCGGCGAAAAAGCCAGACGCGCGTGCAGGTTCGGCGCAACTCAATCGTTTTCTCCAGGCAGACAAACTCGTTCCAGTCACCGGATTGCCAGCGCAATTGGCTGCAAAAGAAGTTCAGGGCAAGCCGAACGACTTGGATCGAGCGCGAGCCCTCTACGACTACGTCTTCAACAACATGAAATACGACAAGAGTGGCACGGGTTGGGGACGGGGCGATACGCTCTGGGCCTGCGACTCCAAGCATGGCAATTGCACGGACTTTCACTCGCTGTTTATTTCAATGGCACGCTCGCAAGGCATTCCCGCGCGCTTCGAGATCGGATTCTCCGTGCCGGAAGGCAAGCCTTCGGCTGAGGTGGCTGGCTATCACTGCTGGTCAGAGTTCTATCTGAAAGACCGTGGTTGGATCCCGGTGGATATTTCCGAAGCGTGGAAGCACCCGGAGAAGAAGGATTATTTTTTCGGCGCGCATGATGCAAATCGAGTGCAGTTCAGCATGGGACGCGACCTTCAACTCACGCCCGCGCAGGATGGCGATCGCTTGAACTACTTTGTCTATCCTTACGTCGAGATGGATGGCAAAGCATACTCAAACGTTTCGCTGAATTTTTCGTTCGCGGATGAAGGAGCGAAGTTGGCGGCAGTCACTGGGAAGTAGCTGCACGCTTGACGGCGGACGGAATCAGGCTGCGGCCGAGCGTCCGCCGCTTGCGGAGCGCAAGCGCTGGCCGACAATAACAGTGTAGTGAATCCAGGAAATCAGCGTGAGCGCGAATGTGCTCCACATTCCAACTTGCTTCAACGCTGTAACCAATCTGGCGTCAGTGAGTTCGTCCAGCAACACCAGCAACACCGTGCATATCTGGGCCACGGTGTTGGCCTTTCCGAAAAAGCTTGGCGTGAAGTCCCGCAACGACGTGGTCATGAAAAGCAACCCGGAGATCAGAAGGATTCCGAAATCGCGACTGAAAACGAGGATCGTGATCTTCCACGGGACTTTGTGAGTCAAAGCCAATACCAGGAACATTGTGCTGAGCAGCAATTTGTCCGCAATGGGATCAAGATATTGTCCCAAAGTTGTGCGCTGGTTCATACGTCGTGCGAGAAAGCCGTCGAGTCCGTCGCTGAGTCCTGCGAGGACGAACAACGCCAGCGCCCAACCGAAATATCCGTCCATTACCGTCATGGCGATGAACGGAATAAAGATCAGCCGCAGCAGGGTTAGCAGGTTGGGCGTGGATTTGAGCTGTCGGAGCATGGTCTTGCTATCGATTCTATGGGCAGAGCGAGTTTAAGAGCTAGGGGATTCGACGGATGTGGTGCTTGAGTCTATTCAGTGAAGTCTGAGAACCTGCGCGCGGTCTTGCTGAAGAACCGCTCCTGCATCGATGGAATCTCTCCATTGCGGGAATCCATTTCCATTCGCTCCACCCGGTGCATTGGAAAGAAAACAACACTGGGCACGACGTCTTCGCCGGCCTTGACCAGCCGGGAAAAATCCTCGAACGAATTCAGGTCAACTCCACGCAAGCTGATTCCCGCAGGAGTGACGGCGATCACAGCACCCCAATATTTTTCTCGTGGATGATTGAGCGTGACCAGCACCACAGCGCCGGGGGCGAATGGACCTTGGGATGTGCTGTGATCGGAAGTTTGGGGATCGTGCGCAGCAATCGTCCGGATTTTCTTCGCTTTCGCTGGCATTCTTTGGTTTCGCGTTCCAATCCGATTCTCAGCGCGAAGCCCCGCAATTGCAAGCTGTTTAGACGATCACCCTGCCCGCATTGCCGGAAAGCGCGGATACAAGTAAAATGATGAAACCGCAGTAATGCAGGCGCGTAGCTCAGTTGGTTAGAGCGCTACCTTGACACGGTAGAGGTCAGGAGTTCGAGTCTCCTCGTGCCTACCATTTATCTCAATACGTTAGCGAAGCTCCGACTTCGACTACATCTTCTTCCCACCCAAGGTTCGACCCAATTCACTCAAACAGCAGTTGAAGTTACCTTGATTGCATCAAGGAATTTCCCCTGTGCCGCCATCTCCACTGCGTTGACGCGGTGCATGTACAACGCTGTGGTGGACGGTTTGGAGTGCCGAAGAATGCTTTGAATAACCGGCATGTTGACCCCGTTGGCGCCGAAGAAAGTCGCCAGCGAATGACGGAGATTGTGCCATCCGAACCGACCCCTGTATTCCTTCGGTATCACGCCAGCTTTTACGGCTGCGGGACGAAGATAGTCCTGCCCA
>JAOAPL010000247.1 GCA_025462925.1 Acidobacteriaceae bacterium | reverse complement strand
CGAAGCTGGCCTTCTGCTTCTCGCGGATCTTTACGATTCGCGTCATGTCCACTTTGAAGACGGTGTGGACGTGCGCGCTGGTGTGCTTGGATTCCACCATGCGCTGCGCAATGATGGAGCGCATCTTTGACATCGGCACCAAGTCGCCGGAGAGAGCGTGCGCCGCCGGAACCATCGGTGCCGCCGGGGCGGAAACCGTCGCCGGTGCATAGGTTGGCGCGGGAGCAGACGCTGGAGCAGAGGGGCGTGCCGGAGCAGCTGCTCCTGCACCGTGCGTATCGACAAAATTCAGGATGTCGTCTTTCGTGATACGTCCGCTCATGCCGGTGCCGGAGACCTGACGCAAATCAATGTTCTTGTCTTTTGCGATCTTCCGCACCAGAGGACTGCTGCGGACTTCGCTACGCGAACCGTCGCCCGCCGGAGCTGAGGGCTGCGTCGTCGGCTGAACCGCCGTGGTTCCACCCGGCTGCTTGTCGACAACTGCGCTGCCGCGTTTCGTGTCAATTTCGGTTTCGCCAACCGGACTCGGCTTTGAAGCGGGGGCCGGGGCCGCAGGAGCGGGAGCCTGCGCCGCTGGAGCCGCAGCGGGTTTCGCCGGAGCAGATGGGGCTGCGCCTTCGGCGTCAATCACGCCGACCACGGTGTTCACCTGCACAGTGGTGCCTTCGGCAACCTTCTGCTCAACCAGCACGCCGGCCGCGGGAGAAGGAATTTCGGCATCCACTTTGTCAGTGGAGATCTCAAAGAGAGGTTCGTCGCGGGAAACCTTGTCGCCGGGCTTCTTCAGCCATTTGGTGAGGGTGCCTTCAAAGATCGATTCGCCCATCTGGGGCATGATTACGTCGGTAGGCATTCGTAGTCCTTTTCTTCAATGAAACTTGAGATCGACTGTATGGATGATGACGCTGGTTGCAACCCGTAATTATAAAGCCTGAGAGGGAAGTGCGTCACTGAGCAGAATGGCCCAGGGCTGAAAAGGTGCATCTTGCGAGGGCATCCAAATCCGCGGATGCAAAACCTAAGAACGTTAGGAGGTACTCCCTTATGAAGCGAAGAAGCATTCTTGCAACACTGTTCGGGATCCTGGTGCTCTCGTTCCTTGCGATGGCGCAGAGTTCCCAGATGTCGCAGTCCAGTCAAGGCGGCGATGAGCAAAAACTGAAGGACATGGAAAACAAGTGGGCCGACGCAGCGAAGAGTGGCGATACAAGCGCCGTGAATTCCATGCTGTCAGATAAATATGTCAGCACCGAATCCGATGGCACCATGCACACCAAGTCTGAGGCTCTTGACCGGATGAAGAAAGCGAAGGTCAGTAGCTCTGCAGTGAGCGACGTTCAGGTGCATATGATCGACCCGAACACCGCGATCGTGACCGGCGTATGGACCGGCAGCGGCACGGACGCGGACGGCAAACCCTTTAATGCGACCGAGCGCTTCACCGATACTTTCGTCAAAGAAGGCGGACAGTGGAAGGCAGTCGCTACGGAATCAACTGCAGTGGCAAAGAAGCCAGCGTAAGTTCGGTTTTCTTTTGTTTGTCATCCCGACCGGAGCGCAGCGGAGTGGAGGGACCTTGCCGCGGCCGTTGGTTTACACTCTCGACGTGCGCGAACACAGGTATTACGTCTACATTCTCGCGAGCGCTTCGAAAGTCCTTTACGTCGGGATGACGAACAATCTCCGCCAGCGAGTTTGGGAGCACCGAAACCATGCCATGGAAGGTTTCACCGATGACTACAAATGTGTGCCGGTTAGTTTATTGGGAGCGGTTTCAAGATGTGCGGAACGCTATTGACCGCGAAAAACAAATCAAGCGATGGCGTCGGTCGAAGAAAATTATGCTAATCGAGATGATGAATCGCGATTGGCACGACCTGAGTGAAGGCTGGTACGCAGATTCGCTCCAACCAAAAAGCTAAAGTCCAAGGAGAGGTCCCTCCACTCCGCTCCGGTCGGGATGACAGGTAATGGTAAGTGAAGAAAAACCCTGCCGGGTTCCCGACAGGGTTCGCTAAAAGCTAAGAGCTAAAAGCTAAGAGCTAGGAGCTGATAGCTAATACGCTTTCAGTTTCCGCGCTTCTCTCACCACATCTTCCACTTTCGGCAGGAAGACTTTTTCCAGCGGAGGCGAGAAGGGAACTGGCGTGTCGAGCGCGGTGATGCGGACGATCGGGCCATCGAGATCATCGAAGCAAGTTTCGTTGATGATGGCTGCAATCTCTCCGGCAATGCCGCCCGTCTTCACGTCTTCGTGCAGGACGATCACCTTGTTCGTCTTTTTCACCGTGTTGACGATTGCTTCCACATCGAGCGGCGCAACGGTGCGCAGGTCAACGATCTCCAACTCGATGCCTTCTTTGGCGAGGATGTCGGCGGCTTCCTGCGCGACATAGACCATCGCCGCGTAAGTGATCACACTGATGTGTTTGCCTTCACGGTGCGTGCGCGCCTTTCCGATCTCGACTGTGTAATCGCCCTCAGGCAATTCCTCTTTCACTCGGCGATACAGATACTTGTGTTCGAAGAACAGGCAGGGATTGTTGTCGCGAATGGCCGCTTTGATCAGTCCCTTTGCGTCAGTGGCCGTGGCCGGACAGATCACTTTCAGTCCCGGCGTGTGGGCGTACCACATCTCCGGATTCTGCGAGTGGAACGGACCGCCGCTCACGCCGCCGCCGGAAGGCCCGCGCATGACCATGGGTGCAGGCGCTCCCCATCGCCAGTTGCTCTTGGCGCATGCGTTCACGATCTGGCTGTGCGCGGAACTGATGAAATCCATGAACTGGAATTCCGCAACGGGACGCATGCCCGTGAGCGAGGCTCCAAATGCCGCGCTGACGATTGCCGCCTCTGAGATGGGCGTATCGATGACACGTTCTTTACCGAAGTGATTGATGAATCCTTCGGTGATCTTGAACGCGCCGCCGTAAACGCCGATGTCCTCGCCGATGCAGAATACGGCGGGATCGCGTTCCATCTCTTCCCAAATGCCTTGTCGAATTGCTTCTAAGTATGTGACGGGTGCCATTTAATATTTTTCTTCCGTGCAGTTTATTTGTAATGCGAGATGTTCGATGCTTCGCCGATCTTGGTGCCCTTCTTTACTTCTTTCACCTTGGGCGGACCGTACTTGAACGGGATCTTCACCGAGTTGTCCAGGAAGACGCCTGTGGTCGCGTCTTCGGGTTTCGGGAACGGTGATGCATCGGCGATGTCGCGGTCGCGATCAATCTGCGCTTGCACATCGGCGATGAGGTCTTTGTTGTCTTTTTCTGTCAGCCATCCGCGATCGAGCAGATACTTTTCCATCCGCGTATTGCAGTCGCGCTTCTTCCAATATTCGAAATATTCTTTCGGGACGTAAGAAGCGGCGTCATGCATGGCGTGTCCGCGCATGCGCATCATTTTGGCTTCGATGAGTGTTGCGCCTTCGCCCTTGTAAGCGCGCTGCGCGGCTTCATATGCGACGTCATAAACCTGGTTGGGATCGGTGCCGTCAACGATGAAACCAGGGACACCGTATCCGATGGAGCGGTCAGCCAAATCTTTGCAGGCGAATTGCAACTCAACCGGCGTGGAGTACGCCCAAAGATTGTGTTCCATCACCAGGATGACGCCCAACCTCTGGACTGCTGCGAAGTTGAATCCTTCATACGATGGCCCGGTGGACTGCCCGCCGTCGCCGACAAACGTCAGAGCGGCAATGTTCTTTCCCTGCAAGCGCGCGCCGAGTGCGAGTCCTGCCATCACCGGGATGCTGTCACCAAGATGGGAGATCGGCGCCACGACATTCTTGTCGTGCACATCGCCGTAATGCGAACCTGAATCGCGGCCCTTCGTTGGTGCGCCGGCCTTGGCCATGTATTGCATCATGGTGTCGGCGGGAGTGAATCCGCGGACGAGCATCGCGCCCTGATTGCGGATCATCGGGCCGATCCAGTCTTCTTTTTTGAGCGCGAATGCCGCGGCTACCGAGCAGCCCTCTTGTCCCAGTCCGAGATAGACACCGCCGATGACTTTCTGCTGCTTGAACAGATTCTCAAGAGCCTGCTCCATCTTGCGGTTCAGCACCATGTAGCGATACATCGCGATGGACTGCTCTTTGCTGAGGTACTTCGATTCGCAGAGCGACGGCGCGGGCGCGCTGAAATCGCCCTTGACGTTGTAACGCAGCTTGCCGTCCGCCCACTCTTCAACGGTCTGAAAATTCGGGACTTCCAGACGATAATCCGGAATGCCATGCGGGTTCTTGCGTTGCGGTGCCACCTGCGTGAACTTGCCTTTGCCCGGAGCAGGCGCAGAACCAGTGCCGTTTTTTTGACCAGAGTTGGCGGCCGCATTGCTGGTCTGATTGTTTTTGGTGGCGGGCTTTTGTTCAGTTTTTGATTTCATCGTAAAAACCTGTGGTGAATAAAAAGACGACAGAACCTTGTGAGCTTAAATATGTTTTGGCGTAACGGAATATTCTACTATGACTGAGGGTCGAACAACGCTACCGCTGTTCGACCCTCGCGCTTTGTTCGCGCAGGAGTGCAGGCCTTGTTCGAACTGCGGCGCGCCTCACCTATGCCCAGTGGATATCGTCTCGCGGCGCAAGATCTAATTCCTCGCGCATACGCTTGAGTTCTTCCGGTTCGCGCATAGGCGTGTCTTGATTGGCAGGCTCCGATTCAGTAGGACTGAAGTTCAAGAGACTTTCGAGCGATTCCAGCCACAATATCTGCGTCCCAAAGACCTGGCCAAACTGCCGCGTGATTGCGTGTGAAACAGCTTCCATCTCTAATTTCTTTCCGAGCGTCTTGTTTTCCACGCCGCCCCACTCCTGCTCCATGCTGGTGACGGACTTGTCGGCGATCCCGCACGGTACGATCATCTTGAATGATTCGAGATCGGGCGTCACGTTCAGCGCAAACCCGTGCGAAGTGATTCCACGCGAGATGTGGACGCCGATGGCCGCAATCTTTTTCTCGCCGCCTTCTTCGGGGTTCGTCCACACGCCCGTCAGTCCCGGCACCCTCTTGGTATCGATACCGAACTCGGTGCAAGCGCGGATCAGCACTTCTTCGAGCCGTCGCACGAATTCAACCGCGCCAACCCTCGGAGTGAAGCCGCGCAGATCGCAAAGGGGATATCCCACAAGCTGTCCCGGCCCGTGAAATGTGACGTCGCCACCGCGCTTGATCTCGAATACTTCTACACCGCGCTCAGCCAAAGATTCCGGAGAGTCAAGGATGTTTTTCGAATTGGCGTTTCGGCCGAGAGTGATGACAGGCGTGTGTTCGAGAAGGAGTAATGTGTCTGCAATACGCCTCTGCTTGCGCAGTTCGACAAGCGTCTCTTGCAATTTCAGCGCAGTGGCGTAATCGATTGTGCCGAGTTGGAGTACTTGGAGGAGAGACATGGCTACAGCAGCTTTCGAAACTCTTCGATGGTCAAGCCAGCATCAATGACGATTCCGCCCGCCCATGGTGTATGCATTCACCGGGTTGTTGCGCGGAATGGTCAGGAAACGTGTACCGTTCGACATGACGATGTGTTTGCTTTGCCGGACGATGCGATAGCCCGCCTTCTCAAGGGCTCGGACGGCGTGCTGATGATTGACTCCGGGCAGTTTAGGCATTCAGGCGAGCTAGCTAACTAAACTGCGACATCTACTTCGCGATATTCAGAGCCCGCGGACATCTCTTTAACCGCGGCCACGTACTCCTTGATAGCGTCACGAATGTTGTCTAGCGCTTCTTGTTCCGTATCCCCTTCAGACCAACATCCGGGCAGGCCGGGACAAGAGACGCTGTATCCTTCTTCCGACTTGTGCAGAACAACACCGTATTTCATCGCTATATTATAGGTCGAAATTAAACCTCTTTACACGTTTATCGGCATGCCATAGACGCTGGCATATCCATCCAGCAGCGCCTCGTAGAGCGTCGGATGCGCGTGGATGGTAAACATCATTTCGTCCACGGTCGCTTCCAGGTCCATGGCGGTCACGGCCTCTGAGATCAACTCCGTTGCCTTCGGTCCGATGATGTGTACGCCGAGGATTTCTCCGTACTTTGCGTCCGCAACCACTTTCACGAAACCATCATGGCTGTCGACGATCGTCGCTTTCGAATTGCCGACGAAAGGAAACTTCCCAACCTTGATCTGCAAGCCTTGCGCTTTGGCCGCTGCTTCCGTTAATCCCACGCTACCTTTCTCCGTCTCGGTGTATGTGCAACCGGGCACGCGATTCTTCTTCACCGGACGCGCATACTTGCCCGCGAGTTTTGCGGCGACAACCATGCCTTCCATCGATCCCGCGTGCGCCAGTTGTGGC
>JAOAPL010000235.1 GCA_025462925.1 Acidobacteriaceae bacterium | reverse complement strand
TACTCTGGATTTGGAGAGGAGATTCTAATCCAGAGTTGTACAAAGGCAACAGGAAAAAGGGACAGTGAACCAGAGTAATCAGCGGAGTAAGTGGCTTATTGTCAGCGATTAGTGGCAAGTACTTAGTTTTGGGTTGTAGTTACGAAAGGGAAACTTTCGTTCTGATCGGGGGCTTGAGCGGGCAGTTTGCAGAGGTATAGGGGTCCTTCGCTGCGCTCAGGATGACAAGGTAGCTGCGCTCAGGATAAAAAAATTAACTGGAGAAGATGTCCTTGATGGACTGGATCATTACCTGTCCGGCGACGCGCGAGATGGAGCGCGTAAGCGGAATCTCCTTCGGGCAGGATTCCACGCAATTCTGCGCGTAACCGCATTCGTGAATGCCGCCATCGCCCATCAAAGCGTGCAGTCGTTCTTCTTTGAGGACCGCGCCGGTAGGGTGGTCATTGAATAGCGCGACCTGCGAGATGGTTGCGGCGCCGACGAATCCAGTTCCCTCGTTGAACTGCGGACAGACTTCCATACAAATGGTGCAGGAGATGCAATTGGATAATGGATAGCTCTGTTCCTGCTGTTGCGGAGTGATGCGGGGGCCGGAGCCGAGATCGTATGTGCCGTCGACGGGTACCCAGGCTTTAACTTTTTTCAAGTTTTCGAAAAGCACGCTTCGATCGACAGCGAGGTCACGAACGATAGGAAATTTTGACAACGGCTCGACAGTGATGGGCTGTTCAAAGTGATCGACAAGCGCCGAGCACGCCATCTTCGCTTTGCCGTTGATTAGCATGGCGCAGGAGCCGCAAATCTCTTCCAGGCAGTTGGAGTCGTAGGCGATGGGCGTGGTCTGCTTGCCGTCCTTGGTGACGGGATTGGCGGCGATGTCCATCATTGCGGAGATCACGTTCATGCCCGGCTTCCATGGAATCTCGAATTCGTCCCAGTGGGGTTCGGCGTTGGGGCCGGTCTGGCGTTTGATTTTCAGCTTTACAGTTTTTTCTGCCATGAATCCTCGGGAAATGCAGTTTCGCGTTTCGAGTTTCGCGTTTCGAGTTCTAAAACACTGGGGCTAAAGCCCCAATTCTTAAATGCCGCTGGCGGCACGGCTGAAGCCGTGCCCTGATACGTGTCGTGCCTTTCCTTTTAAAGCTCACAGGGCTAAAGCCCCAACTTCAATCAAGCTAGTAACACCCAAAAGCCAGGGGCTAAAGCCCCTATCCAAACATTGCTTCTGCGGCACGGCTAAAGCCTTACCCAGACTAGCCGTGTCCTGATATGTGTCGTGCCCTTTCAAAGCTTATTTCGCAATCTCATTTCGCCATGTCGTATCGGCGGGGGCGCGGTTTGATGATGCTTGTGTCCACGGCTTCCCACTCGAAGCGCGGTTCGTCGGCGTCGGGCGCGAAGTAGGCTTTGGTCGTCTTCAAAAACTTGGCGTCATCGCGCTCAGGGAAATCCGGCTTGTAATGTGCACCGCGCGATTCGTCGCGGCGGGCAGCACCCTGCGTGATCACCCGCGCGAGCTGGAGCATGTTGTATAGCTGTCGCGAGAAGATGAAGGAGGTGTTCGCCCACGCGCCTTTGTCGCTCAGATTGATCTTTCGGAAGCGCTCGAGCAGCTCGACGATCTTCGTGTCAGTCTCTTGCAAATTCTTGTTGTAGCGAAGCACCGTGACGTTGCGGGTCATGGTGTCGCCGAGTTCGCGCCAGAGGCGGAATGGATTCTCGGTGCCGTCGGAACTGATGAGGCGCGAGTTGATCTCCTCCTGGCGCTTTTTCTCCGCGTCAAAATGTCCGTTGCTCCCGGCTGGGGATTTTTGCAGGCCTTTGGCGTACTTCACTGCCTCTGGGCCGGCCACGAAACCGCCGAAGATGCAGGAGACGAGTGAGTTCGCGCCCAAGCGGTTGGCGCCGTGATACTGATATTCACATTCGCCTGCGGCGAAGACGCCGGGGATGCTGGTGGCTTGCTTGAAATCAATCCAGAGGCCGCCCATGGTGTAGTGCATGCCGGGAAAAATCTTCATTGGGTGCACGCGCGGATCGTCGCCGACGAACTTTTCGTAAATCTCGAGAATGCCTTCAAGCTTGCGGTCGAGGGTGTGCCGGTCGATGTGCGTGAGGTCGAGATAGACCATCGGCTGTCCGTCAATTCCGAGGTCGTTCTCATAAACAATCTTGTGGATGGCGCGGGTGGCAACGTCGCGCGGGACGAGGTTGCCGTACTTGGGATACCACTCTTCGAGAAAATAAAAGCGATCGCTGTCCGGGATGGAGCGCGGGTCGCGCTTGTCGTGTTTCTGCTTCGGAACCCAAACCCTTCCACCTTCGCCGCGCGCAGATTCTGACATCAAACGAAGTTTGTCTTCGCCGGGAATCGATGTGGGGTGGACTTGGATGAATTCTCCGTTGGCGTAGTACGCCCCTTGCTGATAGAGCGCCGATTGCGCCGAGCCGGTGCAGACGACTGAGTTCGTGGACTTTCCGAAGATTGCGCCGATGCCGCCAGTAGCGACGATAAGAGCGTCGCATTCGAAGGTGCGGACTTCCATGGTGCGCAAGTTCATGGCGCAGATGCCGCGGCAAACACGGTTGCCGTCGAGAACGGCGCTTAGAAATTCCCAGTGTTCGTACTTGGTGACGCGGCCTTCGGATTCATATCGGCGGACTTGCTCGTCGAGAGCGTAGAGGAGTTGCTGTCCTGTGGTGGCTCCGGCGAATGCAGTGCGGTGATAAAGCGTGCCGCCGAAGCGGCGGAAGTCGAGAAGTCCTTCCGGCGTGCGATTGAAGGGAACGCCCATGCGGTCGAGCAGGTCGATGATGGCGGGAGCGGCGTCGCACATCTCTTTGATGGGAGTTTGATTGCCGAGGAAGTCGCCGCCGTAAACGGTGTCATCGAGATGCTGTGCGGTGGTGTCGCCTTCACCCTTGAGGTTCTTGGCAGCATTGATCCCGCCTTGCGCGCAGACAGAGTGCGAGCGCTTTACCGGCACGATGGAAAAAAGGTCAACGTCTCCGCCGGCTTCGGCAATCTTGATGACGGCAGAGAGTCCTGCCAGGCCGCCTCCCACAACAATGATTTTCGAATTCGCCATAATTTAGTTTATGAATTCCGTATTGCGCTTACTTCACTTGCGAGTGTTCGACGGCTGCCGCACCGGCGGGATCCGTCGGTTGTTGCGGATGCGACCGGAAGCTGGTGATGCTTGCAAGTCCGACGCCGCTGATCAGCAAAAATAATGCCATGCATACATAAAGGAAGCGCTGACGCGCGCGCTCGCCGATGGTGATGCCCCACTTCGCCGCGAAGAGCCAGATCCCGTATGCGAAGTGCCATGAAGCGCTCAGCAATCCGATCACGTAGAACGCGAAGTATGCGGGATTGAAGAGTTCAAGCTGCACCTTGCCGAACGATGCGCCGGGATGATCGTGAAGGTCGACTCCAGTGAAACGCATCGTGTATGTGTGCCAGATGATGTAGGCGAAGGCGATGCCGCCGGTCCATCGCTGAAGGGAGTACATCCAGTTGCCCATCCAGGGATAGTTGATCAAATTCGATTGGCCGCGATACCAGATGTAGAAGCCGTATCCGGCGTGAAACAGAATCGGAAGCCAGATGCCGAAGATCTCAAGTGCCAGCACAAAAGGGAGGCTTCCAAGAAAACGAACTTGGCTGGCATAGGCCGAGGGTCCGTTGATGGCCTGGGCGTTGGAGACGACGATGTGTTCGAAAAGAAACGCGCCAACGGGAATGATACCGCTGAGTGAATGAAGGCGTCGGAGAAGGAATTCGTGTCCTTGACCTGCCCGCAACGGGGCGACGCCGGAGGTATGTTCAGTTTTGGGATTAGGGCTGACCGCAGTCGCCATTTATTAAGGAGCTCCTTGTGAGCTTGTCTTCTAGTTTGATTATTTTTGTGTGAGTAACTCTTCATTATTTCGTTCGCGAGTTTTTTAGTCAAGGAGAGGGGCAGCTTTTAGCAGTTAGCACTTAGCATTTAGCGACTGAGAGTCTGGTGTTCTCAGCGCCGGCGTCGCACCTCAGGGGCTAAAGCCCGCTAGGTGAAAGCCGAGACAGCACGGCTGAAGCCGTGCCCTTTCAAAGCGCAGGGTCCTATTAGGGAATTACGAAGCTGCGGGAAAATTTCGTAATGACTTTGCTCTGTTACACTTTTTCTTACCAACAAATTGCTTAACAAGATCCAAACCATGGCGAAGATTGCATTTTTAGAATGTTCCAAGTGCGGACATCAGTTGTCGGGAGATGTGTCGCAGAGTCTGTGTCCGATGGATGCAGGAGTCTTGTATGTCCGTTACGACCTGGCTACGATCAAAAAAACGTTTCCGCGCGAGTCGTTGCGGGATCGCGTGAACTCGATGTGGCGGTACTCCGATGTCCTGCCGGGGACTCCGGCGTATTCGTTGGGCGAAGGATTCACGCCGATGATACCGAGTCGCACTACGGAAAATGTCTGGATCAAAGATGAGGGTGTGAATCCGACGGGGTCGTTCAAGGCGCGCGGCTTGTGCATGGCAGTGACCATGGCCAAGCATTACGGATTCTCGAAGCTGGCGATACCTTCGGCGGGAAACGCGGCGAGCGCGTTGGCGGCGTATGCGGCAGCCGCAAAGATGGAAGCGTTCATCTTCATGCCTAAAGATGTCCCAATGGCGAACCTGGTGGAGTGCAAGGCTTACGGTGCGAATGTGACGCTGGTGGATGGACTGATCAGCGATTGCGGTCGCATGGTGGGCGAGCGCAAGCAGGCGGAAGGCTGGTTCGAGATATCCACGCTGAAGGAACCGTTCCGCGTGGAAGGCAAGAAAACGATGGGATATGAGATTGCCGAACAACTGAATTGGGAATTGCCCGATGCGGTTTTCTATCCCACGGGCGGTGGCGTGGGCATGATCGGGATGTGGAAAGCATTCGACGAGATGGAGCAGTTGGGATGGATCGGGTCGAAGCGTCCTAAGATGATCGCCGTGCAAGCTGCGGGATGCGCGCCGATCCCGAAAGCGTTCGATGAAGGAAAGGCTGCGTCCAAGATGTGGCAGAACGCGAGTACGTTTGCATCCGGCTTGAGAGTTCCGAAAGCTTATGGCGATTACATCGTCCTCGACATCGTAAAGAAGAGCCGTGGGACGGCAATCGCGGTATCTGATGCGGAGATGATGGATGCGATTCTCGAATGGTCGCGCGATGAGGCGCTATTCGCGTCGCCCGAGGGGGCGGCTTCGCAGGCGGCATACAAGAAGCTGATTGCGAATGGATTCTTGTCGGCGAAAGATAAGGTAGTGCTGTTCAACACCGGGCTTGGATTGAAATACGTGGACGTGGTGGCCGAAGCGATGGGAATCATTGCGGCTCCCAAACCGGCGAAGCAGAAGCCGGCGACGAGGAATATTGGCGGGATCATTGGGCCGTACTAAAGGCGGTTTCTCGTTTCCCGTTACTCGTTTTACGGTTCTGAGTGTCCCTGTTAAAATGTAAAAGTTCTTCCGCAGTTCAAAGTGGGGCTGTAGCTCAGCTGGGAGAGCGCGCCGTTCGCAACGGCGAGGCCAGCGGTTCGATCCCGCTCAGCTCCACCAAAAATCCGTTTCTAGTTTCTCGTTTCTGGTTTCTCGTTACGAAATCTATCGAGCTTAGGATTTCCTAAGCGGCTCAAGTTCGATCCCGCCCAGCTCCACCAAAAACCCCTTTCTCGTTTCTCGTTACCCTCCAAATTATTGTCTTAGGGCAGCATGACTGAAATTGCCCCTGTTCCGTTGCATCTCGTGTCGACAGTCATTGACTCTAAATTCATGGTGGAAGAGGAGCACGGGCCAGCGGCTTGCATTGTAAGTGGCACGTCGCGGGCTGAATAAACTACACCATCCGATCTTGCTTCGGCCGTTATGAGAGGGCAGGCCTCAACTGAACCCGATGTTTCTGTAGGCGAGAATACTGAGCGCGCCTTCGTCCAGCAGTTGTATCTCTGGTTTCGAGACAGCGCCAGCGCATGGGTAGGTACGGCTGCGGAATTGCTTTCTGAATTGAAGGGCCGGGCTGATGGACCGGAAGGCGAGTGCTGGCCAGAAAATGCGCCAGCAATTTGTAGCGAATTGGAGCGCAACACAGAACTGCTTCGCTCATACGGCTTGGAAGTTCACATATTTCAGCAGGACAACGGCCCCCGCCTAATCTCAATCCGTCAACTGAAGGAAACAGCTGTTGTTGATACTCAAGAGGGTCAGCCCAATTCTTCGAGGATCGGAGATGCCGATGAGAAGGTGGTTGCCGACGAGGTGATGAATGCTGACCGGAATGAACCTGGTTGGCAGCAGCAAGCCGAGGAACATTCTGGAACCGAAGAGCAGGCACTTGGCGACTCCGCAGATCTGCGCTTTGAATCCACACCCGGAGAATCGACACCCGCAAACGTTAACGCGACACCCCCAGGTGTTCGGGCGAATAGCGACCATCATCCGCAACAGCAATCGATCTCGATCTCGCCCGATCTCTCAGAGTCTTCTGACTGGCATGACATACGGACGTCGCTGAGCGGTTTCGACACAGGCAATACGGTGTCCACCGGAATTGCACACCGGATGATCATTACTGGCATCGTGATCCTGTGTGTTGTTGGCGTCCTGTTTTTTTGTGCTTGGATTTGGCCCGGATCTTTTCCGATTGAGCTCTTTGGCGACGGTACCGCGCAATCCAACCCGGCACTGCAGCGATCGCGAACTCAAGAATCCGATA
>JAOAPL010000171.1 GCA_025462925.1 Acidobacteriaceae bacterium | reverse complement strand
GTGGGATCGTCGGTGAGGCAGGCGTCAAGGATTGCGTCGGAGATCTGGTCGGCAATCTTGTCGGGGTGACCTTCGGTCACCGATTCTGAGGTGAAAAGAAATTTTTCGCGGGAAGGCAATGGTCGATCCTCCTGAAAGTCTTCCAGACGTCAATCTGATTAACGCTTCGGGTAAACTCGCGCCGTCAAAGGGGCGAGGATTGAGGGATACCACGGAAGCAAAAACGAGATGAATCCTTGTACTTTTTCCAGTTTCAAAGTTAACAGAGTGGGCAGCCTCAGGCAATCGCTCACCCGGCAGCTCACCTCTATTTGTATGCATAGATGGTATATGGGTTGTCAGGGAAAGTCGGCAATGTCGCAATTTTCCGCGTGTATCTGCATTAACTGGTGGAATTCAGAGGGTGAGTGGGAAGGGGTTAGCGGCTGGATAGTCCATCTGATGTGAAAGTGAGAGTCTTGGTTCTTACGTCAGATGGGAAACGCGGGAGTGGCTTGCCGTTATACGAGAGTTCGACGCCGGCGGCGTTGCCAAGTTTCACCACCAGTTCCTTGCCGGCGCGGAATGATTTGCTCGAGCTGGGAGAAAGCTCACCTTCCCAGGAGACACCGTCGGCCTTTACTTGAACCCAGGAGCGTTCGGTGGCGTGAATCTCAAGATTGAACTTGCTGGAGGTGGTCGTGTCGGCGGATGTTTGTGCAGACTTTTCCAGTTCGGGGGTAATGCTTGGGTCGGATTTTGATAGCTGGTCGTCTTTTGCGGTTGTGGTAGTCGGTGATTCTATTTTGGCTAAGTCGTTCAAGTTTGTGGAAGCTGGCGCGAGAGTTTCCGGAGCGGGCTGCGGTGTAATTGCTGCTGCGATCGGTGGTGAGGGCTGGGTGATTGGCGGCTGTGAAGTGGGCACGGCATTTGCAACGGCTGCGACGGTTCGGTTGCCGAGATACTTCCACGCAAATCCGCCAATGCCAAGAACAATGACCAGAACAACGGCTGTGGTCATGAATCCGGCGGCTTGGGCTGGCTGTGGTTCGGGATTCTGGTCGGCGCTGGCGCGGATGGTGTAAACATTTTCGACGGCATGAATATCGCGCGACATCTGCGCGGAAAGCTTTGCTTGGTCCTGGCTGTCGTGCTCGCGATGCTTGCGGTCGCTCTCGGCTTCTGCGGCGAGGTAATCGGCGACGGCCTGTTCTTCATCGAGACCCAGATATCGCGAGTAGGCGCGGACAAAACCTTTGTTGAATATCCCGCCGGGAAGTTTTTCGAACTCTTCCTCTTCCATCGCGCGGAGCATGCGGGCGCTGATCTTCGTGGATTCGGAGATCTCATCCAGACTGATGCTGCGCATCTCGCGCTCGCGCTGCATTCTCTCGCCGAAAGTCCCCATGATTGCGTTTCCTTAAAGTTGATTGTTTGTGGAAAAGCGGTGGAAATGACGGCAATGATAGGTTGGGGTTAAGGTGCTGTCAAACGTAAAATTGCTTCTGGCAAATGGGTAACCACATGGATTAACAGTGGCTTGGCACATTCGGCCACGTAATCAATCAGTATCCTGACAGCGAATGTTATATTGCTGAATTGAAAACCCGCGGCATATAATACGCACGTCTTTTAAATGCGCGACTTGGCAGACCCCTCGAGGCCAGATGCAAGGACACGTCATTAATGACTGAGTTCGCTCCCACCGGACGAAGACGACACATCGAGGAGATCGGCATCTTTCACGATGTCGCCAAGGCCCTCACTTCGTCGCTTGATCTGGATGCCGTCCTGCAGACGGTGATGGACAACATCGCAAAATTCTTTAAGCCGGATAACTGGTCTCTGCTCATGGTGGACGAGCAGAAAGAAGAACTCTACTTCGCAATCGCCGTGGGCCCGGCCGCGGACACCTTAAAAACTTTGCGCTTGAAAGTGGGCGAAGGCATTGCCGGATGGGTGGCGAAGCACGGCGAGTCGCTGATCGTGCCCGACGTTTACACCGACCCGCGATTCGCTAAACGCATCGACGAGATGACCAAGTGGCAGACGCGGTCGATGATATGTGTCCCGATGAAGTCGAAGCACCGGGTTCTCGCTGTGATCCAGCTTATTAACAGTCCGCTGGAAAGCTTTGGCGAGAACGAGATGTTCTTCCTGCACGCGCTATGCGATTATGCGGCGATTGCCATTGACAATGCCCGTGCCGTCGAAAAGATTCAGGAACTCACCATCACCGACGATTGCACCGGCCTCTACAACGCGCGGCATCTTTATAAGACGCTGGAAGCTGAGGTCTATCGGTCACAACGTTTCAGTTACGAATTCAGCGTGGTCTTCCTCGATCTTGACCACTTCAAGCAAGTGAATGACATTCATGGACACCTTGTCGGAAGCCGGTTGCTGCATGAGATTGGATATCGGATTAAAGCCTGCTTGCGATTGATCGACTATGCCTTCCGGTATGGTGGCGACGAGTTTGTCGTCCTGCTGCCGCAGACTAACAAGGAACAAGGGCTTGTAGTGGCCAAGCGCCTACGAGAATCCATTCGCAGCGCGCCATTCGAGATGGACGGAAACGTCTCACTCACGATAAAAGCCAGCATGGGACTGGCGACTTTCCCCGAAGACGCCAAGAGCGCACACGAGATCATCCGGCAAGCCGACGAGATGATGTACATGGTGAAGAACAACAATCGTGACAGCATTGCGGTGGCGCAGCAGGGGATGATTCGGTAGACCAGTAGTCAGTAGCAAGTAGTCAGTAGTCAGAAACTCCACCTTATGCCAAAATAGCCCGCTTCCTAGAGGGCTTACAAATGGCGCAATCCTATCGCGATTTAGTTGTTTGGCAGAAAAGCATCGTCCTTGTGACTGAGATCTAGAGGGCGACTAAACTGTTCCCGAAGGACGAACTGTTTGGCTTAGTAAGCCAACTGCGTCGAACTGCTGTTTCGATTCCGAGTAATATCGCAGAAGGTCACGGGCGTCTTACGAATTCGGATAGGAAACATTTTGTCGCCCAGTCAAGAGGGTCGCTTCTGGAATTGGAAACTCAGATCTTGATCGCACATAAGCTCGGATACATGAGTTTGGACGAAGCCGAAAGACTCGAAGCGCTTGCTTCAGAAGTTGGAAAAATTATTAATGGCCTGCTCAGGTCACTTGAACAGAAGATTGTTCCGCGTCGCTAGTTCTTGAGTCCTATGCGCTGCAGCCCTGAATACTGACTACTAGCTACTGACTACTTTTTTCTCGGTCTGCTTTCCAAGACCGGGCTCTGATCTGTTCCCGTCTCCGTGCGCGCGGGTGGAGCGGGAACCCAAGCGGCTACGTTGGCTGGAGCTTTCGGGTCGACAGTGAAATCCCACACAAAGATATTCATCTGCTTGGGGCTGAGCATCTCGACGACGGCATATTCGCCGGGCGCGAGGGGCGCGGCCGGCGTGATCTTCATCCAGTCTGTGGACAACGCTTCCGAAGTCGTGTCGATAAGGTCTTGCTCTTCCTTGATGCGTCCGGTCAAGGCTACTTTCAAATTGCTGACCACGCGAACATCTTGCTTCTGCTGCAACCGGACAATCTTGAATCGCTGGGCAGGTGGCGGCGCTGGGCTAGTGGGTTTAGCGGTTTTAGATGTATCCGGGCCACCTGTCGGTTTCGAATTGTCGGTGTTGTCGTCCGGGTCGAAGTTTATGTCCACATAAATAGTGGGCGTTCCGGTGTGGGACTTTATCCGCGCAGTAGTCCCTTTCAGTTCGACCGTCTGCCTAGGGCCGCTGGGAATGGGATTGATAACCGATCGAAGAATGTTTTTGCTGGTCTGTTTGTTGATGTCGCTGCCGTTCTGCACGAGTTCGACCAATTGCGGATGGGTCTGATAATCATCCAGTAGGAAGACGCCGCCGCTTTCCGGAAGCCGAAGGCCGGGCAGGATGGTTGGTGATCTAGCTTCCTCGGCGTTACGTTCAGCGGCTTC
Organism: Acidobacteriaceae bacterium; assembly: GCA_025462925.1. Classification (GTDB taxonomy): domain Bacteria; phylum Acidobacteriota; class Terriglobia; order Terriglobales; family Acidobacteriaceae; genus JAICLA01. The sequence continues at coordinate 1,257 of JAOAPL010000171.1, read as the reverse complement.
TTCAATGCTAAGACTGTTTTGTTCGGCCAGATTGCCGGCGGCGCGGTCCTTTTGATATTTCTCCGTGGCTGGCCAATCGACGAGAGAATTCGGGAGTTCTTCCCAATCGAATCGCTCGGCGCTGAAATAGCGGACGCGATCTCCCTTCACTTCCCACTGGGTGGCGATCTGATAGGAGCCGTCTTTGAGAATGAGGCGCTTGCCCTTGGCAGTCTGGGCGTGGGCAAAGCCGGCAGTCATGATCGTCAGAACCACGAAGAGGAGTCCGAGATGAAAGAGCTTTCGCATAGCGCTACGCGATTGTAAATTGTCTAAGGGGTCAAACCCGCTTCATAGAATTTAGATGCATCCAGCCGTCTGGAATTGATGGCCAAAATCGCCTTCCACGAATCCCTCAATTCTGGCATAATTGGATGTGCACCCCTACCGCGTTGTAGCGCACAAATTCAAACCACAATTTAAGACGAGGAACAGATGTCGGCGGAAGTGTGCCGTGCTGGGCGCCTTTGTTTGTGATTGTGATTCGGCGAGGGCTTAATGTCGGCTAAGTACATTTTCGTAACCGGTGGTGTGGTCTCTTCACTAGGTAAAGGACTGGCGGCAGCTTCTCTCGGCTGCCTGCTGGAGAGCCGCGGACTCAAGGTCAACCTGATGAAGTTTGACCCTTACCTCAACGTGGACCCCGGCACTATGTCGCCCTTTCAGCATGGCGAGGTTTTTGTGACCGACGACGGCGCCGAAACTGACCTCGATCTGGGACACTACGAACGATTTACCCACTCCAAGCTCAGCCGCGACAACAATTGGACCACCGGCCGAATTTACGAGCAGATCATCACCAAGGAACGGCGCGGCGATTACCTAGGCAAGACCGTCCAAGTGATCCCGCACGTGACCAATGAGATCAAAACGGCGATGAAGAAAATCGCACAGGATGTCGATGTTGCGCTGGTCGAGATCGGCGGAACCGTTGGCGATATCGAATCGCTTCCCTTCCTCGAAGCCATCCGCCAGATGCGCCAGGAACTTGGCCGCGACAACACCGTCTTCGTCCACGTAACGCTGGTGCCGTGGATCGGTGCTGCAGGCGAACTCAAGACCAAGCCGACGCAGCACTCTGTAAAAGAACTGCTGAGCATCGGTATCCAACCTGACATTCTTCTCTGCCGCACCGACCGCTTCCTCTCCAAGGATATGAAGTCCAAGATCGCGCTCTTCTGTAACGTGGAAGAGAATGCCGTGATCACCGCGAAAGAT
>JAOAPL010000160.1 GCA_025462925.1 Acidobacteriaceae bacterium | reverse complement strand
TACATCGTCGATCCCGAGCCTGAGAGCGAAGAATAACTCGATCCTTCGCGTTCTAATGCACGCTTTATGTCACGTAATTCTGGGAATTGAGTAAAGACAACGCGTTCGAAGTCGTTTTCAATCCCGGTACGGACAAGGTCGAGAAGCAGTGCCTCGGCCCGGTTCCCACCTCGTGCGGGAACACCGGATGATGCTGCGGAAAAACTGGTCCCGTTCAGCCATGAATAAACTTCAGAACTGAACCTATTTAGTGTACTGGTTTGCCCTGCCACCGTCAACGATGGCCCATTCCCGTTCGAGAACAGCCCATCCCACGCGGCAAATGCCTTCGGCGTGGACACGCCAAACTCCGGCGTCACCACTACCATATTTAAGGCTGGCATATCCGGCAACGGAAACACCTGCTCTCCGCGACCTATCCCCAGCACCGTCCCGCCAATCAAAAACAACGGCAGGTCTGACCCCACCTCTTGCGCGATCCGCAGCCTATCAGCTGCCTCTAACCGCTTCTTCAGCAGCCGTTCGATGCCAATCATCGTCGCCACCGCATTCGACGACGCCGCCCCCATCCCGCCCTTCACCGGAAGCTGCTTCTCGATGTTGATGGTCAGCTTGCCCCGCGACTTGAGCGCCTTCATCACCCGCTCCGCCACCCGATAGCACGTGTTCGACTCATCCTGCGGCACCCGCGGATCTTTGCACTTGATCTCAATACCGGTGCTGCCGTTGGTCAATGACAACTTGATCGTGTCATGCAGTCCAATCGTCTGATAAACCGTGCGCAGCTCATGGAACTCGTCCGCCCGCATCCCCGGCGGCCCAATGTACAACCCAATATTGATCTTCGCGAAAGAACGAACACTGACAGGCATCTAGTCTGGATTCTATCGCAAGCCCAGCGGGTACCCCACGTTCGCGAAGCTAACGTGGGGTGAAAGGAGAGACGCGGGTGTCCCACTCTGAGCGTAGCGAAGGGTGGGATTCGAGCAGCAAAGAATCCCTAGGACTCTGCAGTGTGTTCGCACTCGCCACACTTGTCATCCCGACCGTAGCGCAGCGGAGTGGAGGGACCTCGCGTTGGACTTTGCCGTTGCTCCTGCTCTTGGGCGATGCGATGACTGCCTGCACTGGCCAATTCCATTTCACTTTGTCATCCTGAGCGCCTTCTTTCTTGCGCGAAGGATCTTGCGCTTAGCGACATCCCGACAGTGGGTGCGCCACTCTGAGCGCAACGAAGGGTGGGAGAACGCTGCCCTCGCGACACTCGTTTCAAGCAAATGAAATCCCAGCGCCGAAAGCGCGGAATAGGTTAGCCCGCCACGGAAGTGGTGGGTGCGCCTTCACTGGTATTGAGCACAGCCAAGTACACCCCCGCCCGACCGATGACCTCAAAACATATGAGGGATGTTGTCATGACTACACACACCGAGGTTGAAGTATTTGAGACGACGATCCAAAAGACCAACAGTTTGTTGAAGGATATCGACGAGGAAATGGGCTGGGGTGACCGTCGCAAGCAAGCTTACGCAGGATTACGCGCCGTTTTACACGCCTTGCGCGACCGGCTTCCAGTGACCGAAGCCGCAAATTTCGCCGCCCAGTTGCCGATGCTGGTGCGAGGGTTTTATTTTGAGGGGTGGAAGCCGGAAAGCGTACCCAAGAAGATGCATCGTGAAGAATTCTTGGAGGCCATCAGCCAGCAGTTCACATTCGCAGTCAAAGGAGGAATGGAGGAGTTGGTTCGTGGTGTAACGCGTGCACTGGCCAAGCACATTGATCCCCGCGCTTTGGACGACATCAAAGAGGAGCTGCCAAAAGATATCGCAGCCCTGTTTTGATCCAGGCATCCGGTTACCCACCCTAGCTTTGCCAGAGTGGGAACCAGAAACGAGAAACCAGAAACCAGAAACTGCCTTGCCTACTTCCCGTACACCAACACGGTGAACGAATTCGGCACCATTGGCGCACGAGGACGCGGATTTTCCGTCGTCGCCGCCGGGGCCGGACCAAACTGCGCCGTCACCAGGTACGCCTTGTGCGTCTGCGGATCCAGAGCCATCGTTCTCGCCCCTGTCATCGTCGGCACATTGTCCACAACGGAGTAATTGTCCGCCGAATCCTGATGGATGATCGTCAGCGTCGCATCGCGACCGTTGGAGGCAAAAGCCATACCGGTGCCCGGATCGAATGCAGCAGCATCCGTGCCCGCGCCCGTCGGCACCGTCTTCACCACTTTGCCGTCCTGCGCGTTCATCACCACCATCACCTTGTTGCCGCAAACGGCAAACAGCCGATGGTCCTTGTTGTCCAGCGCCAGTCCTGATGGCTCTTCACATTTCTGCGCCTCAGTCGACAGCGGCCATCGCGATTTGATGGTCATTGCCTTCGCGTCGATCACATCCACTTCAGCCTTGTCTTCGTCGTTGGCGAAAACTGTTCCTGTGCCATCGGCCACCGCGAACTCCGGCTTTCCACCGATCGCCACTGTGCCCAGAACTTTCCCGGTCACGGCGTCGATCACCGTTGCATCCTTGCTTCGGCCGTTGAACGTGAAAATGCGTTTCGTGTTCGGCTCATACATGATCGCGTCGGGATTCACTGCAGGTGTCACACTCACTTTGTCGATCGCCTTCAGCGTCTTCAGATCGAAGATCGTGACTGAATTATCGCGGCCATTGCTGGTAAATCCTTTGCCAAGGTCCTGCGCGATTGCGATTCCGTGTACTCCCGCAGTGTCCGCGATGTCGCCGACCACTTTGCCTGAATCCGCATCCAGCACCATCACATGCGTGCCGCGCGAGATGAACAGGCGCTTGCCCGCCGGATCAAACGTCAGGTAGTCCCACCCGCCTTCGCCGCCAACATCCCACTTCGCTACCTGGTGATAGCCGCTCTTGCCAGTGCTGGCTGGAGCAGCCGCGGACTTCGCATCCTGCGCGAACGCGCCGACCGACAACGCCAATACGAGCGTCGCAACAAAAACTCTTTTGTAATTTGACATGGATTTCCTCCGAGGCCAGAAAGCATAACAGAAGGATTGCCGAGGCGCTTCTAGTAGCGGAAGAGGTAAGAGACCTTGATGAACGCCACGCGCCCATCGTTCACAAAACGGTTCGGCGCCACACTCGCGGGGGTGCCCGTGCTCACGAAAGTCGGATCAGGATTTTGCAGATTGCTGTTGTATCCCAGGTAGACCGCAGTTCCTGGATGCAGCAGATACGTCACCAGGAAATCGCCGTTCAATCCCTTCGCCGGCGCAATGCTGGTGAAAAGCGGGTTCGCAATCACCGAGCTGTATTGCGCAATCACGCGGAATGACAGTTCTCGGTTGTACTGGTAATTCCACTTCGACCGGATAGTGTGAGAGGTGAAGATACCGTCCCCGGCAAGCGTGCGTAACCGGGCAAGCAGATAGGAATTCGTGATCTGCAGCTTGTCCATTGGCTTGACTATCACGGTTGCGCGCACATTCGAAGATTGTCCCGGGATCGGGATGGCATTACTAAGCGGGTCATAATTTACCGAACGCCCGTTCCACATCGTCACGTCAAGGTTCAATTGCTTCCAGTACTGTGTGCCGAAGGCTATGCCCACGTCGTTATTCGAATAATCCCGGTCGCCAGTTAAATTTGAATAGTCCTGTGGACGAAGTTTCGTCCGTGCAATGTCCCAGAAACTGCTTACATAAGTATTGCGCTTGAAATTTAAATCGAAACTTGGGTTGAAATCAGAATCTAGACGATTGCCGGTCTTGTCATAGAGTTGCAGCTGAAAAAGATTGGGTCCGAACGACACCAGTCGTTTGCCCTCTGGTCGCCAGCGATAATTTATGTAGTGACTAAACCGCTGGATCCCTTGCCTACGAAAAAACCCCGTCTGCGTCTCAAAGCCTGCAGCGTTGTTGATGTATAGAGTGTTGAAGCTAAGCTTGCGACCGTCACGGCCGAAGTATGCCAATAATGAAGGGCCAGCGTGATAAGTGCCATCCAGCCATCTTGTGGAACTTACCACTCCTTGGAATTGTGCGATCCAGTTCTGCTTCCATTTGAATGTGCCGTCGATTCCGCCAACGCGGTTGAATCCTGAACCGAAGTTGCGCTCCGTATAGATGATGCCGATC
>JAOAPL010000081.1 GCA_025462925.1 Acidobacteriaceae bacterium | reverse complement strand
ACTAAGTACTTGCCACTAATCGCTGACAATAAGCCACTTACTCCGCTGATTACTCTGGTTCACTGTCCCTTTTTCCTGTTGCCTTTGTACAACTCTGGATTAGAATCTCCTCTCCAAATCCAGAGTACCTGTAAGGGCCGAACCGTTGAGAACCGGAAAGCTTCTTGTAATTATCAGTGTCTTCGCGATTGTCTCCACTTCAAGTGCCTTTGGCCTATCCAAACGCACGCGCACGGTTCGCACTAAACACCATCGTCTCGTGCGGCACATCAATTGGAATCCACTCATTCGTGGTTCGCACGAATCGATGCTGCGGCAGAATGAAGAGATTGACCGCCTCGGACTTCCCCGCATTGAAGACGACAATCAACTCGAAGAACTGAAGACCAATCTGGAACTCGTTGAACTCACGGACACTAAGACAATGCGCGTCGATCCGCGCCTCGATCCATCTCTCCGCTATTGCAAGCCGTGGACCCGCGATTTTGTTGACGACATCAGCTCTGCCTACTACGACCAGTTCAAGACCAAGATCCAAGTCAACTCCGCCGTCCGCACCGTCGAGCATCAGAAGCAATTACGACGTCACAATCGCAACGCCGCTCCTGAAACCGGCGAGACCGCTTCATCACACCTGGCTGGACTTACAGTTGACATCGCCAAGCGCGGCATGACCAAGAAGCAGCACAAGTGGTTTGAGAATTACCTTGCCGACCTTCGCGCACACAACTTGATTGAAGCCGCCGAGGAGCGACGCCAGGCCGTGTTTCACATAATGATCTCTGAGCGATACGCCGAATGGCGCACCGAACAGGCCTTAGCGAAGGAATAACTCAGCACTGCCTGCCGCTCTTCAACTCACTTCTTTACTTTTGTCTCTGTCGCCGTTTTCGCTTGTGGCTGTGTCGCGCCCGGCAACAAAGTCGGATCGTACATCGCACCGTAATTTAAATACTGCCGCACCACATCTCTTGGGTAAGACAGTTCCACGGTCCCTGCTTTGCTCGCCTTCAATTCTGAATTGATGCCCGCCCAATAGGTCGGAAGGTTCAGCTTCTTGTAACGCGCCATCACCTGGTCGCGCAACGCCGGATCGAAATGCACTCCGTATTTATCCACCAACGCTTTAATGGCCTCGTAATCCCCTTCGGCCTTGATGCGCATCAGTTCGGCCAATAGCAGTCCCACTCCGCGATGCATCTCCTGGTAGTCCTTCACGTGGTAGTACATCTTTCCATCGCGTTCAACTTTTTCGATAGCTCCGGTCTTGTCCATGACGTAGTTAACAATCAATTGCCGGTCGCGCTGATGGTCTTCCTCAACGGTGTCGCCCTTGGGAATGCTTCGCAACTGCACCAGCGGCGCCCTCGCCGCGCTGTTGTACATCGCCTTGGCGACATTGTCCTGGTCTGTGATCAAACCCAGTTCCTTCAGCTTCGGGTTCCAGGCATTCCAAAGCGCCATCAGGTCGGCGCGGCCTTCTTCCAGTGTTGAGAAATACTCTTTCAGGTACGGCTCCGCGCCCTTGGTGATGCGCGGGCTCAGCTTCCCGGATCCGTGTCCGATCACTTCATGCATCGCCGTGAAAAGATCGGACGCCTCGATGCCGTACTTCTTTCCCAGCTCCACATCTTCCGGTGTCAGCGAGAATTCTTCTAAGGCGGAAAATCCCGACGCCTCCGCCAATGCCCGACTGCTCCCCGTGAACAAGAAATTCTTGGTGCCGTACTTTTCGTGAATCTCGTTCTCGTTGGGAAGGTTATCGCCCACCGTGGTTACATTGAAATCTCCGGATTCGATCAAAGTCTCAACTGCTTTGACGACGGGAAGCTTGAACGCTTGCTTCTTGTATTTCCCGTCCCACGGTGCCTTCTCTTCGAAGTACTCGGCGTTTTGCGCGAGCTTTGACATTGCGTCCGATACTTTTTTGTCGGTGATGCTCACAAAACTCTGCGAACTGCCTTTTGCGCCGCGGGCATCGCGATAAACTTCAACGAACCCGTTCACGAAATCGACATTCGCATTGTTCTGCACCCAGTCAGACCCGAATTTCAGCCAGTCTTTGAAGTCGCCGGTCTGGTAATACCGGATAAGGTCGCGGATCACTTGCGCCTGCTGCGGATCGGAGACTGCGGCCGCCTTCGCCAGATATCCGTTTGTGCGTTTAAGGAATTCGGCATACATGCCCGGCTTGATCTTGCCATCCGGTGTGCCCGCACGATAGACCTCCTCCACCAGCTTGCCGCCGCCAACATTCACCAATCGCGAATTGAGCGGATAAATCTCCTTGAATCCCTTCAGATCAGCCAGGCTCACGTTCGAATAAAAATTGTTCGAGCTCGATTGCAGGATGTCGCGCCCACCCTGCGGACTCTTGGCAGTGATCATCGGCTCGAATTGCGGATCGAACAATGATGGTTTCAGCTCCTCCAGCTCTTTATTCAATGCGGCCTCAGTCGTGAGCGGAGGCATCTTGCCCAGAGGCGTGCGATATGCGCCGTTCTTCATGGCCGTCTTCGCCGCCTGTTGCAGTTCTTCAAAGGTGAATGTGGGCAGGATTTTCTGTGAAGTAATGTCGTTGTGATTTCCGCGATTCGCCCAGAAGAGCTTCGTGAACGCCAGTATCTTCTCCATCGCTTTCGGATCGGTCCCCTGCGGATGCGCAGCGATCCCTTCCAGAACACGCTTTTGTCGCAGCCCATAGCGAGAGAGTTGATCGTAGAAAATCGGATCGATAGCGATGGAGGCTTCATACAGCCAGTAACCAAGCTGTTGCTGCCTCGGGCTTAATGACCGGAAACTGTTCGCCTCAACCTGGATGAAAGCGGTCGTGTCCACGCGGTCAACAAGAATTTTCTTCTGGTCCGCCGGCTCTTGCGCCAAGCAAGCGATAGAGATGAATAACACGGCCGTGATTACTGACACTTTTCGTAGCACTTTCATACGTTCCTCCGGAAGCTACAATCGTACGAATCATACTGAAATCACACGACTTCTGCCCACTGGCGCGAAGATTCCGCTCTCGTTGTAGAATTACCATTCACTGAAACTCGCATTCCCCTATGCTGAAATCCAGATTTGCGCTCACCGCAATTTCCCTGCTCGCCGCATTGAGCTACGCGCAAACTCCCCAATCTGCCGCAAATAAGACTAGTAAGCCTAACAAGCCTATGTCCGCGAAAGCCATCCACGACTCCGCTCTTGTCATTGACACTCACGCCGATACCCCGCAGCGCCTTCTCGACGAAGATTTCGACATGGCGAACGTCCCTCAGGGCGACCCCGGCCATCTCGACTTCGCCAAAGCAAAAGCCGGCAACCTCGGCGCGGAATTCTTCTCTATCTGGGTCGACCCCGAAAAGTACAAAGGCCAGTACGCCCGCCGCACTTTGGAGCTGATCGATTCCGTATATCGCCAGGCGGAGAAACATCCTGACAAAATGATGATGGCTTTCAGCACCACCGACATCCGCGCCGCACACAACAAGAAGAAACTTGCCGCGCTGATGGGCGTTGAAGGCGGACACTCCATCGAGAACAGCATGCCACTGCTGCGCGATTACTACCGCCTCGGCGCGCGATACATGACTCTCACTTGGTCGAACACCAATGAGTGGGCCGATTCCTCAGGTGACGTCAATGACAAGTCCGTCGAGCATCATGATGGACTCACCCAGTTCGGCCGCGAAGTCATCCGCGAGATGAATCGGCTCGGCATGATGGTGGACATCTCCCACGTCTCCGACAGAACTTTCTTCCAGACGCTCACCATCAGTCGCGCTCCCGTGATTGCGTCGCATTCTTCGTCACGCGCGCTCACCAACGTCCCGCGAAACATGACGGACGACATGCTTCGAGCTGTGAAAGAAAACAATGGCGTGGTGATGGTCAATTTCTTCTCCGGCTTCATTGACGAGAATTTCAGTAAGGCAAACAACGCCACCAAAACCGAGCGCCAGCAACAACAAAAAGAACTCGACGAAAAATACAAGGACGCCGACACCAAGACCCGGGCGCTCGCGCAGCAGAAACTCGATTTAGAAGTCGCCGCAAAGCTTCCGCGTCCGCCGCTCAAAGCGCTAATCGATCATATTGACCACATCGCCAAAGTCGCGGGCATCGACCACGTCGGACTCGGCTCGGACTTCGACGGCATCTCCTTCATGCTTCCCCAGGAGATCGATTCCGCCGCTGACCTGCCGAAGATCACCGCCGAATTGGTCAAGCGCGGATATTCGGCGAATGACATCCACAAGATTCTCGGTGGCAACCTGATGCGCGTTTTCCACGATGTCGAAAAGATGCGCGACCAGATTGCCGCCGAAGGTACTCAAGCTCCATTGCTGCCCAGAAAGAAATTGGCAGCAACACCGAAATAAAAATCATGGTCAGCCCCGCAGGGGCGACCGAAAGTAGCCCGGCACGCAGTGCCGGGTATGTGAATAAGATGAAGCAAGTCCCGCAAGGGACGACTGATGGGTTCCGCTTTGACAGGGCACGGCTTCAGCCGTGCCGAAAGCGGCATTTAAGAATTGGGGCTTTAGCCCCGGTGTTCTAAAACGCGAAACTCGACACGCGAAACTCGAAACTGCCTTTCTGGGCTTTAGGCCCTGAGGTACTCACGCAACCGGAGACGATTCATGTTCAAGAAACTAATTTGTACTTTTGCAATTTCGACAATTTCAGTTTTCGCAGCCTCTGCCCAAACCGGCGACACAACTAAGCCCGCCACCAAGCCCGCAGCCAAGAAACCTGCGACGGCGGCCAAGACCACTGCCGCCAAGCCCGCCGCGAAACAAGCCGCTCCCGGCCCAGACCCTGAGGCCATCTTCGATACATCCATGGGCAAGCTGAAATGCACGCTCTTCCCCAGGCAGGCGCCCAAGACGGTTGAGAATTTCATCGGCCTCGCCAATGGCACCAAGGAATGGACGAACCCTGCTACTGGCAAGAAGATGAAGGGTGTTCCGCTTTACGACAACACCATCTTCCATCGCGTCATCCCCAACTTCATGATTCAGGCTGGCGATCCCCTTGGAAACGGCACTGGCAGCCCCGGTTATCGTTTTGAGGATGAATTCGTTCCCGAACTCCGTTTCGATCGTCCCGGACGACTGGCGATGGCAAACTCCGGGCCCGCGACCAACGGCTCGCAATTTTTCATCACGGAAGTTCCCACGCCGCACTTGAATGACAAGCACACAATCTTCGGTCAGTGCGACGACGCTTCCGTCGAACTCGTCAAGCAGATCGCGCGCGTTGCCACTGACCCGCGCGGCAACATGCCCGATCAACCGGTGAAGCTGAACCACATCACCATTCTCGGCGGACCAAAGAAGGCGACTCCGGCGCACAAACCGATTGTCAGAAAGCCCGCAACCAAGCCAGCCGGAACAAAACCGGCGACAACGAAACCGGCAACACCGCCGAAACAGCAGTAAACACCCTATCGGGTGGAGCAGGCCTTCAGGCCTGCATTAAGCAACTAAAAATATTTGGGCTTTAGCCCCTGAGGTCACAACAATGGCACGACAACCCGGAACATACGCAATCTTCGACACCACTGAAGGCACAATCGTCTGCAAACTATTCGAAAAGGACGCGCCCAAAACCGTCGCCAACTTCGTCGACCTCGCCGAAGGCAAGCGCGAGTGGACACATCCCAGCACCGGCAAAAAGAGCACTGACCGTCTCTACGACGGCACCGTCTTCCATCGCGTGATCCCCAACTTCATGATCCAGGGCGGCGACCCGCAAGGCACTGGCATGGGAGGTCCGGGATACAAATTCGCCGACGAGACCAAAGGCTCGCCGCACAGCTTCGACAAGGCCGGCAAACTCGCCATGGCCAACTCCGGCCCCAACACCAACGGATCGCAGATCTTCATCACCGTCGCGCCCACCACGTGGCTCACCGGCAATCACACCATCTTCGGCGAAGTCGTTGAAGGACAAGACATCGCCAACAAGATCAGCGAAGTCCCGCAAGATCGCCAGAACCGTCCGCTTAAAGAAGTTAAATTGAAATCGGTGACCATCGAGCGCGTCTGACGACTCCAGGGTGAGCGGCTGGTGCGCGCCGTGACAGCGCGTCACCAGACGCGAGGGTGAAGCGGCTTGTCCGCGGAACCCTCATAATAAACAGTGTCATTGCAGATCAATCCGCATCACAGTGCCGCCCAATGCAACCACGTAGACTTCGCCCGCTTGGTCCTGGCCGAACGAACTTATCTCCACGTCCACAGTAGTCAGGAGAGTTCGCGTCCAGGTTCCAGGGAGCCCTTCGCGCAGTATCCAAATCTTTCCGCTGCTCAGGTCTCCGAAGATGTAGGCCTGCCGCAGTGCCGGGATCGCGCTTCCCGCGTAAACATATCCGCCGATGATCGCGTCGCCTTCGCTGTGGTCATACTCTGCGATCGGCAACGTGAGTCCGCTCATGTTGCACCCCGACGGCGGATTCAGGCAGTGCGCGCCTTCCATAATGTTCCAGCCGTAATTCAACCCGCGCTGGATGATGTCCACTTCTTCAAAGCGGTCTCCACCGACATCCCCGGCAAACAATCGGCCCGTGCTTCGGTCAAATGAAATGCGCCAGGGATTGCGCAATCCGAATGCCCATATCTCCGGCAGTGCGTTGCTGGAAACAAATGGATTATCCGGCGGCACCGGATACTGTGTTCCCGGGCCGGTGGCGTCCACATTGATGCGCAGTATCTTGCCCAGCAACGTTTGCAGGCTTTGTCCGTTGCCCAACGGATCTCCCTCGCTGCCGCCGTCGCCCAGGCTGATGTAAAGAAATCCGTCCGGCCCAAAGGCAAGTTGTCCGCCCTTGTGGTTGTCGAAAGGCTGATTGACGGTGAGCAGTATCCGCTCGCTCCCCGGATCAGCCGTGTTCGCGTTCGCCGCCGACACCGTGTATTCCGCGATCACCGACTGTATCTGCCCATTCACATCGCGGTCATAGTGCACAAAAAACCGGCGGTTCTGCGTGTACTTCGGATGAAACGCCAGTCCCAGCAGCCCCATCTCGCCAGGCTCGGAATCCACCTTGCTGCTAATGTCCAGAAAAGGCGCGTCCTGAATCGCGCCATTCTGAATGATGCGGATGACGCCAGCTTTCTCCACCGCAAACAACCGGCCGCTGCCGTCCTTCGCCTGCTGCAAATCCACCGGAGTGTCGAGCCCACTGACTACAGTTGTGAGCTTCACCTGCGGAGTCTGCGTGGACGCAGATTGCGGTGTTGGCGTGGACGAGCTGCCTCCCGACCCGCCGCACCCTTGCAGCACAGAAATCGCAATCAAAAACAAAGCAAACGGACGAATACCAGAGAATATCCGGGACAACCAAGTCATGCCTCGTAAGATGCCGGCCCGTGGCGCTCTGGGTAGCTGCTGCAATTCAACGGTTTACACCGATGTGCAGGTAGACCTGGACGCACGGGCTCGACGCGTCCAGATCTCCCTCACAGCGGTGGCGAATAAATCCGCCCTCGTCAGAAGTGACAGTTCCCCGGGTCTGGAGCATCAACCCGCCGCGCCGTGACCCCTGCCGGAATGAGTTGGATGGCGATGGTGCTTGCCACGACGGTGCCTTCGTTCCGGAGGAGGTGCACGTGGTCACCACCTGGATCGACAAACCCCATCCCCTGTGTGTAAACAGTGGGCGTGCAGGTGGGATCGTTACCCTCATAGGCCGTCACTGTTCCCGCCGTGACGATGATGAGGCTATGGCCAGGGTGCGTGTGCCAGCCGGTGGTTCCGCCGTTCGGCAGCGCAATGCTCTTCGGCTGCCAGACGTTGCTCTGTACGTACACGTCCGACGATCCCTTGGTTTTCTGCAACGACAGCCAGACATTGCCGTTGCGGGGGAGTTGATTGAACACATCGATTTCGCCGAACCGGGCCATAGCGACCGTTGTTCCCACGAACCCTGAAACCGATGTTGCCCTGGCCTTCGCGACATAAATTCCCGTGAGTACGATTGTGGCACTGAACAACATCAGCCAACTAAGCTTTCTTCGCATTTTGAGCTCCTTTTTCTTCATTGGCGTCGCTGGATGGCGACGCGCGGACTCGATGGAACACCCTCTCGTGGATATGGTCAAACGGTAATGCGCAGCATTGCAGCTGGTTCCCCTACTTGCCGTCTAATACCGCATTTTGCCGTCATCGGGCAGCGGACGTTACAATTCAGCTTGCCGGGCTCGCGACAACCGCGGACAGATCAGGAGAGCGCGATGGGCGAAGCATTCCATGAGACACCGTCACCTGAGAGACCGCCCGAAGACCGCCTGGATTCGTGGAAGGAAATCGCGGCCTACCTCAAGCGCGACGTGACGACGGTCCAGCGCTGGGAGAAGCGGGAAGGTATGCCCGTTCGCCGACACCTGCATGACACAAGGGGCTCGGTCTACGCGTCTCGGGCGGACTTGGATGCCTGGGCGCGCAATCGGAATCTTCAGGCAGCGCAGGAGGGTGAGAACAATGCCCCATCGTCCAATCCCCCTGCACCGCAGCCGCGCTCGGCGATACCCACCTTTCTAACCAGATGGAGATTCGTCTTGCCTCTGGCAGTGGTGGGAGCCGCGCTGGCGATTGGCGCAAGCCTCTGGCTTCAGAGGACGGACTACTTCTGGCGAAACCCCATCGCTGATTCGCGGTTTCAGACGGTCACGGAATCCGATGGAGTGGAGCAGGCCGCTGCGGTCTCACGCGACGGCAATTTCGTGGCGTTTCTCTCGGATCGGGACGGACAAGTGGACGTCTGGGTGACGCAGGTAGGTTCGGGACAACTCCACAACTTGACCCGCGGGAGCGCGCCGGAACTGGTTAATCCATCGGTCCGCACCTTGGGGTTCTCCCCCGATGGCTCCTTCGTCACCTTTTGGGTTCGCAAGCAAGCTGGCTCGAGCGGCGATGACATCGGCATCTGGGCGGTGCCAACACTGGGCGGACAGCCGAAGCCATACCTTGAAGGCGTGGCCGAGTTCGACTGGTCGCATGACGGCTCCCGACTCACCTACCACACACCCGGACCCGGAGACCCGCTGTTCGTGTCAAATGGCAGCCGTCGATCGGACGATCGGCCCATTTTCACCGCGCCTGCCGGACTCCACAGTCACTTTCCATTGTGGGCTCCCGACGCGGCGTTCATCTACTTCGTCCAGGGTTCCCTCCCGGACAAATTGGACATCTGGCGCATAAGTCCAGCGGGCGGAACTCCTGAACGGATCACGTCGCACGTTGGACGCGTGAGTCATCCGGTCTTATTGGATCGCCGGACGCTGATGTACCTCGCTACTGATGCCGATGGTTCGGGGCCGTGGCTTTATAGCATGGATGTGGAGCACCGAATTCCCCATCGGCTGACCTTTGGCCCTGACCGGTACACGTCGCTGGCGGCCAGCGCTGACGGTCGCCGCCTTGTTCTCACCCTCGCAAGTCCGAAGAGAACACTCTGGCGATTGCGGATTAATGATTCACCCGCGAACATATCTGCGGCTGCTCAAATCCCGTTGACCACCAGCACCGGGTTCTCCCCACGACTCGGTCCAAATTACCTGCTGTATGTTTCTGCGGCTGGCATGAGCGAGAGTATCTGGAAGGTTGCCAACGGAACTGCCACGGAGTTGTGGAGTGCTCAGGGAGCGCGAGTGTTTGGCGGCCCGGCAATTTCCCCCGATGGGCGCAATATCGCTTTCTCGGTTCGGCGACACGGGCACGCGCTCTTGTACTTGATGCAGGCCGACGGCACGGACGCGCGGATTGTGTCCGATTCGCTGGACCTGCAAGGCGCTCCGGCATGGGCCCCCGACGGGAAATCGATCACCTCGGCGGCGAACGATCATGGCGTCCCGCGCCTCTTCCGGGTGCCGGTCGACGGTCACTCCCCCACTCTTTTCGTCCAGGAGTACTCAGTAGATCCGGCGTGGGCGCCCGACGGCCGCTTCGTTGTCTACTCGGGACCGGACATTGGTACCACGTTTTCGGTGAAAGCCGTCACCGCCGAGGCCGCAGCGCATCGCCTGCCGACCCTGATCCTGACTCGGGGGGCTAGACATCTGACCTTTCTTCCCGGAAGACGGGCACTCGTGTTCCTGCGAGGAGAGATTCAACATAAGAATCTCTGGCTGATCGATTTAGAGACCGGCGCCGAACGGCAGTTGACCAACTTCACTCCCGACTTCGACATTCACGACTTCGACATCTCCCCGGACGGCCGTGAAGTTGTCCTTGAACGAGTGCATGGACGTTCGGATGTGGTGCTGCTGGACCTTCCCCGGCAATAATCACCACCAATTTGCTCCAGTCGTCTTCGTGGCGTAGACTTTTTTGCAGTGAGAATCATCGCCAAGTTCATGACCGTTCTTCTGCTGCTCTTCGTGGCAGGAACGCCGGTCATGGCATGCATGCAGCCGGATACGGCGATGACGTCTGAAGAGATGGCCTGCTGCAAGCAGATGGCGAATGATTGCGGCGACATGGGTGACCAGTCGTCCGGGCATGACTGTTGCAAGAAGACCGTCGTCCGAACCGATGTTGCGGCTGTTCAACCAACCACCATCACATTTTCGATAGAGCTTTTTTCTCGCGCGAGTTTGCCGACTGGCGCGAGCGATCACGAGCAAGTGGGTTCGCTGCTTGCTTCCATGGT
>JAOAPL010000127.1 GCA_025462925.1 Acidobacteriaceae bacterium | reverse complement strand
AAAAGGACGTGGGCAAGGTCATCGGGAAGCAGGGCCGCACGGTGCGGTCGTTGCGGACGCTGCTGGATGCGGCGGCCTCGAAGTTGAATACGCGCTGCACGCTGGAGATCGTCGAAGATGAAGTAGGCGACGAGCAGGCAGTGAAGGGTGAGGAATAAGTTTATCCCACCTGTCGCTGCGCGACAGATGGGGCACCCGTGAATAGCGAAGCCGGATACATCACCATTGCGCGGGTGGCGAAGACGCAGGGGCGGCATGGCGAAGTTGCGGCTGACCTCTACACTGACTTCCCGGAGAAATTTGCCGAGCGGAAAAGATTATTTGCGCTGGCTGATGATGGAAGCCGTCGCGAGTTGCAGGTAGAAGATCACTGGCCGCATAAGGGCTGGATGGTTTTGAAGTTTGCGGGAATCGATTCCATCGATGATGCCGAGAAGCTTCTGCGAAGCGAGTTGCAGATTCCTATCGGCGAGCGCGCAGAGTTGGAAAAGGGCGCGGCATTCGTAAGCGATTTGATCGGATGCGTGGTCTGGGATTTTGCGGCTGCGCCAAGTGATCCGACCGAAGTCGGCGCAGTGAAAGACGTTCAGTTTGGCGCCGGAGAAGCACCGACGCTGGTTGTGGTCGCGGGGACGAGGGAGCATCTGATCCCCTACGCGGCGCAATTTCTGCGGAAGCTGGATGTAGCGGCGAAACGGATCGAGATGGAATTGCCTGAGGGGCTGCTGGAATTGGACGCGCCACTCTCGCAAGATGAGAAGAAGCAGCAAGAGAAGCATTGAATCATTGGATGATTGAACCATTGATTCATTGAAAAGCGGCTCAATGCGCCAATGAGTCAATCGATCAATGATTCAATTCGACGTCATCACGATTTTTCCGGACTTTTTTCGCGGACCGCTGGATTACGGGATTGTGCGCCGGGCCCGCGAAGCTGGACTGATTGAGGTTGCAGTAAACGATTTGCGGACGCACACGCATGATCGCCACAAGACGGTAGATGATCGTCCTTTTGGCGGTGGCGAAGGGATGGTGCTGAAGGCTGAGCCCATCTTCGAATGCGTGGAAGCGCTGGGAATTTCGGCGCGGGAAGAGCGGTCGGCGTCGGCGAGCAAGGAAACAGTGATACTGCTGTCGCCGCAGGGTCGGATATTCGACCAGGGTGTTGCGGAAGAGTTGGCAAAACTGGACCGCGTAGTTCTCATCTGTGGCCGGTATGAAGGCGTGGATGAGCGTATCGCGGACGCGTTGGCTGACCGCGAGATCTCGGTGGGCAACTTTGTTCTCAGCGGCGGCGAGCTGGGCGCGGCAATCATCGTGGATGCAGTCGCGAGATTGGTGCCGGGGGCGCTGGGTAATGCCGCGTCGAACCAGCAGGAGAGTTTCAGCTCCCGTATGGACCCGGTGAATTCGGGCGATGGTGTTCCGAGTTCAACGTGCACGTCGGGCGGGTTGCTGGATTATCCGCATTACACGCGGCCTGCGGAGTTTCGCGGGATGGGCGTGCCGGAGGTTCTGAGTTCCGGCAACCATGTAGAGATTCGAAAGTGGCGCCGTAAGAAGGCGCTGGAAAAGACATTGCGCAATCGTCCTGACCTGTTGGAGCAGGCCGAATTGAGCGAGGAAGATAAGAAATTGGTCGCCCAGATCCGTAAGGAACGGGCGGCAGGAAACTAACGAGG
This sequence comes from Acidobacteriaceae bacterium, assembly GCA_025462925.1. Lineage (GTDB taxonomy): Bacteria > Acidobacteriota > Terriglobia > Terriglobales > Acidobacteriaceae > JAICLA01. Next base: position 7,739 of record JAOAPL010000127.1, on the reverse strand, counting down.
AAAGAAACATGTCAATTCATCCGATTATGGCGAAGCTCGCCAGCAAATTGCAGCGTACCGACCTTCCCACAATGAAGCCGGGAGACAGCGTGCGCGTCCACGTAAAGATCAAGGAAGGCGACAAAGAGCGCGTGCAGGCCTTTGAAGGGACTCTGATCAAGAAGAAGAACGGCCCTCACGCCAGCTTTACCGTCCGCAAGATGAGCTTTGGACAAGGCGTGGAAAGAATCTTCCCGCTTCACTCCAAGGTCATTGATCGCGTGGAAGTGTTGCGCTCCAACCAGGTGCGCCGCGCCAAGCTGTTCTACCTGCGCGCACTGAAGGGCAAGTCCGCTCGCCTGAAGGAAGTGGAAGTAGCGCGGTAAGGCAGTGGTCAGTGGCTAGTGGTTAGTGGCTAGCCGTAATACTTTTGAATCGGCTCCGTGCAATTGCCTATTGCGCTGGAGCCGATTTCGCGTGAGACTACTCAAGCGTAGCAACAGCTTTCGATTACTCTGGCGCGTGTAGATGTCTTCCGAAATTCCTCCAGATCAAGGCGCTCTCCCGGTTGTTGTTGCGAAGAAACTTTCCGCGGCGGCGGCAAAGATGCGCCTGCTCAAGCGCCTGAAATGCACCCTGAAATTTGAGAAGAAGGCCTGGGCTGCGGGAGCCAAGCTGGTGGCCGGCGTGGACGAAGTGGGCCGGGGATGCCTGTTTGGTCCTGTGGTGGCCGCGGCCGTGATCCTGGAACAGGATTACCGCATTCGCGGGCTGCGGGATTCCAAGCTGATATCGCGAGAGAAACGCGAAGCTCTGGCCAAACGCATTCGCGAGCACTCGGTGGCGATCAGCATCGCGTTCGTCGATGTGGCGACCATCGATTCCATCAACATCTATCATGCGTCGCGGCTGGCTATGCTGAATGCGGTGATGCAGCTTGCAACTGTTCCCGACCACCTGCTGGTGGACGCCATGGTCGTCGACTTCCCTTCTGTTGAGAATCGCCTGGCACAGACCAAGATCATTCATGGCGACGCTCTCAGCGCGTCTATTGCGGCGGCCTCGATCATCGCCAAGGTCGAACGAGACCGCGCGATGCGCGAGCTGGCTCCGACGTATCCGCATTACGATCTGGCTTCCAACAAAGGCTACAGCGCGCCCAAACACCTGGCCGCCTTGCGCGAACACGGACCGTGCGAGTTGCATCGGCGGACGTTCGCTCCAGTTTGGGAGGCACAGCAGTCGCAGGAGATGCTGAGCTTTATGATGGACGAATTGGAAGAAGGCGTGGTCGATCCGGAATCGGTGCTGACGAAAGTGGCCGAGGCCGGAGGGGAGCTCTAGGCCTCGCGTCCAAAGCTTCGTCACATCAGTTGCAGATGGAATTTGGCGACGCGGGCGCCAGCCTCGTCCAGCACTTCCAGCATCATCCTGTCAGAGACGGGAATCTCGGGCAGTGAAAACGTGACGCGATAGATGCGCTCGTCGCAGGGGATTTCAGGTGGGATGCCGACGATTTTTGCTTCCGCCGGATCGAAGTTCTGCACCTCAATGCCGCGGAAAACCTTGAGGCGAAAGTGCAGGTTCGATTGAAACCTGTCCAGGCTGAGAGGCGTATTTACCGTGTAGGTTGACGTCTCTTGCTTGATGGTGCGCGAACCGATAGTGAATCGAAACGTCAGTTCGCGAGGATACGAGCTGACAGGATTTCCACTAAGATCGGTGACTTTTCGGGAACGGCCGTTGCCGGTAAGTTTTATGTTGTCGAAATCTTTCGCTTCCACCGTCGCCAGCATGTTCAGGCGCTGGTTCGAAGGTTGCAGCAGCATGGAGTCTCCGCCAAGGGGCATCGCCGCATGCAATTGCGCTCCGGTATCTTCAGACTGCGCTTGCGATTGAGCGGCGACAAGCGGCGATAATGCAAAAAAGAACAATGCGAGTGCGGGAAGCAATGAGAGTTTTTGTGCTGAGGGTCGGACGGACATGGCGAAACTGCTAGAGTGTAAGGTGCTCAATTCGCGGCTAGTTTTGCCTGCGTTCACAAGTATTTTTGGAAGGTAACCATGCCTCGTCTGCTTTGCATCACCGCTCATCCGGACGATGAAGCGGGTGGATTCGGCGGTTCGCTGCTGCTCTATCGCAACCGCGGAGTGGAGACATACGTCACCTGCCTGACTCCGGGGCAGGCGGCCAGGCATCGCGGGAATACGGCTTCAGGGGAGGAGCTGGCGAAGGTGCGTCGGCAGGAGTTCGCGCGTTCCTGCGAGCTGCTGAGAGTGACGCAGGGCGAGGTCCTGGATTATCCCGATGCCGGGCTGGATAAGCTCGACTTCTACTCGGTTGTCGAAACCTTGGTGCGGCGGATTCGGCAGATTCGTCCGCAGGTGATCCTGACATTTGGCAGCGAAGGCGGCGTCACCGCGCATCCCGACCACTCGATGGCATCACTCTTCGCGACCGCGGCGTTTCACTGGGCAGGACGAAGCAACCGCTTCGTCGAACAGCTTGAGAAAGAAAAGTTACAGCCGCATCAGGCACAGAAGCTGTACTATGCGACGGCTGATTTCATTCTGCCGGACCGCCAGCCGGTCTCATTGCCGCCCGCGACCGCAACTGTAGATATTGGCGAATATTTTGAGAAGAAGATCGAGGCGTTCAAGCAACACATTACGCAGGCGCCGCTTTTTCCTTTGTTCGAGGGCAGGATGCGTAAGGGGGAGCGGGTAGAAAAGTTTCACCTAGTAGCTGCATCCACCCCGCGGGAGATTGCGTACGAAACAGATCTAATGGCGGGAGTAGTGGAGTAGGCGTTACTTCTTGCGGCGTTTCGCCTTCGACGTCTCGGGAATTGACTGCTGCGCCCCGGTGACGCTGGCCAGCACTTTGTCGAATGCTTCTTTCGCGGTCATCTCCTTGCTGCCTTTGTTGTGTTTAAAATTGTGCTCACTGTTGCAGGTGCGGCATCGCACCTTGCTCACTTCTTCGCCGACCATCGATACGATGGAATGATCGGTAGAGCGCTTGCATCGCGAGCAGTAATCATCAATGTCGTCACCCAGCCGCATTGGGCCTCCAAAGATTTTTCGATGCGCGCAGGATAGCACGGGAGCACCGGGGCATGTCGGCAGGAACGCGATGATATGATTTCGTGAGAACCCTGATCCCATCCTGATGACCAGCAAACGCGGCAAATTCATTACCTTCGAAGGCCTTGATGGTTGCGGCAAGACGACCCAACTGGAGAAGCTCGCGACCGTGCTTAAGCGCGAAGGCCATGATGTGGTCATCACCCGCGAGCCGGGTGGAACGGCTATCGGCGAGAAGATTCGCGCCGTACTGCTGGATTCGCGCACGGCGGGGCTGGCACCCCTGGCGGAGTTGGCGTTGATGTTCGCTTCACGGGCGCAGCAGATCCATCAAGTGATCCTGCCGGCATTGAAGCAGGGCAAGTTTGTCTTATGCGACCGATTCACTGATTCATCAGAGGCATACCAGGGCGGCGGCCGACAGCTTGGTTCAAAGGCCGTTTTGCAGTTGCACAAAGTATTATGCGGCGACCTGCAACCTGATCTCACCATCCTCATGATCTCTGACGCGGCGACCGTCCACCGCGCACGCAAACGCGAAGACCGCAAGCGCGATGCAGGAAAATCTGATGAAGGCCGCTTCGAAATGGAGGCGGCAGAATTCTTTGACCGCGTGCTGAAAGCCTATCTTGCGATTGCCAAGCGCAAGCCATCGCGAGTGGTGAAAGTGAACGCGGGGCAATCGATAGCAGCAGTCCACCACGAGATCATGAAAGCATTCCGCAAACGGGTGCTTGCTTCCGCGAGGAATTCTTGAGCTTCAACGATTTCCATGGCAATCGGGAAATAGTCACGCGTCTTCGGGAGATGCTGGCGCGCGACCGCTTTCCTCATGCGGTGATCCTGGCCGGGCCAGAGGGCGCGGGGAAATATACCCTCGCGCAGATGCTGGCGAAGAGCATGAATTGTCTTCAACCGGTGATCGACGGCAACGGCCTACCCGATTATTGCGGGCGATGTTCCAACTGCGTGCGAATCGCCGAATCTGACGATTTGAATACCCGATTCGCCGAAGCCGTAGAAGCGCGTGAGAATCTGCGAGATGCCGACAAGAAGGATACGCGCATCTTTGTGCAGTCGCACCCTGAGGTGCTGGCGATCCCGCCCGATCCGCCACAGATGCTGATCAAGTTGGGACAAGTGCGGAGGGTGATCGAGACAATTTATTACAAGCCATCTGAAGCGCGTCGCCGGGTTTATATCTTTACCGATTCGGCGTTCATGAAAGAGGCGGCGAATTCGCTGCTGAAAATCCTGGAAGAGCCGCCGGATTTCGCTACCATCTTTCTGCTGACAACCAATGCAGGCGAGCTGCTACCGACGATCCGCTCGCGATGTATCTCTTTCACGCTTGGCGCGCTGCCAACAACTGATATCGAGCAGTATCTTGCGGCGGAACAGCCAGAGTGGAATGTCCGGCAGCGGCAGCTCGTGGCTCGGCTCTCCGGCGGGGCGATCGGCAAAGCGCGCAGCTTCGATCTGGCTGCATACTCAGCAGGCCGGGCAGACGCTATGGCGATATTGCAGTCTTCCATTCAGAGCGATGACCACTCTCCGCTCTTTCGGATCACCGAAACGTATCGCGCCGGAGCAGAGGGAAAAGAAAAGACCGATCAGTTAGTGCGCGCGGTCTACTCGCTGCTGGAAGACCTGTTGTTCATCCAGTCGAATACACCGGAGCTGGTGCGAAACACGGATATACTGCCGGAGTTGAAGAAGCTTGCCGCGCTGGTCGAGTTCGAGTGGATCGCGCAGGCCTCGCAAAAACTGGGCCAACTGGAATCAGGGATGCGCCGAAATCTCCTGCGCTCGCTCTCGCTCGATGCCTTCGCCACCGCACTCGAAAAATGAAAACTACAAGATAAACAGCGACTCTCAGGTGTTGCGTCTTTTGCCCGCGAGTCCGCGCATGTGATAGGTTAGCGAAAACACTTTCACTGATTCGTAGAGACGTGGGCAGCGGTGTCTGCGTGAGGCCGAATGGAGTTTTACTGCTAATGAAGAACCCTGAATCTACCGGAGCAGCACGGGCGCGCGAACGCGAAAAGGACGAGTTTGTCAGCCGCAAGTTGATCCGTCCTACACTGCCGCAGCAGGAGCGCACGGTGAGCAATGTCGCTCGTCCGGAAAAGATAGCCGTCGCAGGCCGGAAGTCAGCTCCTGGCGATCAGACGTATGCGGAGATGTTTTATTTCCAGAAGCAGATTCAGGGAAAGACGCCGATGACTCTGGTGCTGAAGAATGGCGAGACCCTGGTGGGCACCATTGAGTGGTACGACAAGAATTGTATCAAGCTGAGCCGCAATGGAAGATCAGGTTTGCTGATCTACAAGCCCGCCATCCGCTACATCTATAAGAGTTCAGAAGAAATCCGCAAATAGACAGCTCAGCCGAGTTTTTCCGATTCGGCCTTGATCATCGCCCAAGCCTGTTCCACATGCCTGCGCTCTGTTCTTGTTTGTCCCACACAGAGCCTGATCACAAATCTTCCATTCAACCGTGTGTGCGAGAGGTACATTTTTCCGCTCTTGTTGAGTGTGGTCATCAGTTGCTGATTTTGCTCGTCTGATCCCTTCAACCGGAAACAAACGAGATTCAAGCTTGGCGGGGCGGCGATCTCAAATCGCGCATCGCCTTTTATTTTTTCCACCAGCCATTGCGTCAGTTCGACATGCTGGCGAATGTGGAATTGCAGTCCCTCGACTCCGTAGTGGCGGATGACGAACCAGAGCTTTAGCGCGCGGAATCGGCGTCCCAGCGGCACGTGCCAATCGCGGAAGTCGGTAACCGCGCCGGATTCGCTTGCTGTATTGCGCAGATACTCCGGAGTGATGCTCAGCGCGTTGATCAACTGCGAGCGGTCGGCAACGTAATAGCAACTGCAATCGAAATTAGTGAAGAGCCACTTGTGCGCGTCGAAAACGTAGCTATCAGCGTACTCAATTCCCTTGTGGATGTGGCGGAATTCGGGACATATCGCCGCTGAGCCCGCCATGGCCGCGTCCACATGCAGCCAGACGTTGTGCTTGCGGCAAATGCGTCCGATCTCTTCGACAGGGTCGATGGCAAGCGTCGAAGTAGTGCCTACGGCCGCGCAGACAAAGAATGGGATGTGCCCGTCCGTCTTGTCCTGCTCGATGGCTTTCTCGAGCAACTCAGGGCGCATGGTGAAGTCGTCTGAGACTTCGATGAGCCGCAAGTTCTTCCTGCCGATACCGGCGATCTTGATGTCCTTCTCAATGGACGAGTGCGCGTGCGCTGAAGTGTAAGCGGTCAGCGATTGTCGGCAACCGTTCTCGTTGGAGCTGTAGTCGGTGGCCCGTTCGCGCGCGCTAAGAATCGCGCACAGTGTTGCGCTCGACGCGGAGTCCTGAATCACGCCGCCGCCGGAGTTGCGGGAATGGAATTGTGGCGGCAATTCCAGCATCTCCGCCAGCCAATCGAGGACGACGATCTCAAGTTCAGTGCAGGCAGGCCCGGTTTCCCAAAGCATTCCCTGCACACCCATCGCGGAGGAGAGCAGGTCGCCCAGCATGGAAGGCTCAGAAGCGTTCGCGGGAAAGTAAGCGAAGAAATTCGGCGACTGCCAGTTGGTGACGCCGGGCAGGATGAGCTTCTGAACGTCCTTGAGGACCTCGTCAAAACTTTCGCCGCTAGCTGGAGCGTGCGCGGGAAGTGATTTGCTGACATCACCCGGCAAGACCTGCGATTTCACCGGATATCGTTCAATCCCGGTGCGGTACTCGATGATCCATTCCGTGAGTTGTTCGGCCGCCTGCCGGAAATCTTCCGGCGACATGTGGAATCCTGAATTTAACTTCGGCGGGACTTGGGCGTCTTTTGCGGCGGACATAAGCAATCACAACTTCGGCAGCACGATCCCCTTCTGTCCCTGGTACTTCCCTTTTTTGTCCGCGTAGCTGGTCTCGCACGGCTCGTCAGACTGGAAGAAGAGTATCTGGCAGAGTCCTTCGTTGGCGTAAATCTTTGCCGGAAGCGGAGTGCTGTTTGATATCTCCAATGTCACAAAACCTTCCCACTCGGGTTCGAATGGAGTCACGTTGACGATGATCCCGCATCGCGCATAAGTCGATTTGCCAACGCAGATGGTCAGCACATCGCGCGGAATCTTGAAGTATTCGACGGAACGTGCCAGGGCGAACGAGTTTGGCGGGACGATGCAACACTCGGACTGAACGGAAACAAATGAGCGTTCGTCAAAATGCTTGGGGTCAACAGTGGTGGAGTTCACATTGGTAAAGATCTTGAACTCGTCAGCCACGCGCAGATCGTATCCGTAAGACGAAAGGCCGTAGGAGATCACGCCGTCGCGCACCTGTTTTTCATTGAAAGGGCTGATCATGTCATGGTCCAGCGCCATCCTGCGGATCCAGCGGTCACTCTTGATTGCCATTCATGTCCTCTCGTGTAAAAAGTGGCTCTTTGGGTGGAGATTAGGGGTTGAAGTGAACTCCTATATTAACGGCGATTCAGCGACATTGACAATGGCACGCAGAGTCTTTAGTATCCGCAGCTTACACGCCTTTGACTGCACGCCGCAGCCTGTTACTATGGAACAACAAGAGAAGGTCGGAGCGCTTTCGTGATCAAACTGGACATCATCAACGAAGTGGTAAGCAAGACCGGCATTACCAAATCGAAGGCGGAAGCCGC
>JAOAPL010000125.1 GCA_025462925.1 Acidobacteriaceae bacterium | reverse complement strand
CCTGCCGGGACGGACCAGCGCCTCCCACTCGCCGTTTCCAAGTTCTTTGGTGAGCAGGACTTCCACTTGTCCTTGCAGGAATTCTTTGGCGGCCGGGTTCTTTGGGCTGACCGGCTGGGCATGGCTGCCGCTCCGCTTTCCAAACAGACGAGCAGGAAAGACGAGGGTGTTGTTGAATATCAGCAAGTCGTCGCCGCGCAGCAAGGACGGGAAATCGCGAAATGTGCGGTCAGCAAGTTCCCCGCTTTTGCGGTCGAAATGGAGCATGCGGGAGGCCGCGCGGTCTGCCAACGGTTGCTGGGCTATCCGTTCAGAAGGCAAATCGTAATGAAACTCACTGACTAGCACTCCGCATCATTATAGAGGTGGGCGTATGTTCGTTTTATGAGGTCCTGCTGCGGAACCGGACAACGCGCAAAATGATTGGACTGTGAGAGAAGCTAGGGTAGGATAGGTGCCACCAATGAGAGCGGAATTTCAGCACCGCGAGGATCTAGTCCACTTCGGACGCCTCATCCACCAGCAGGGATTCGTCTCCGCCTGCGATGGCAATCTTTCCGTGCGGCTCGATTCGAACACCGTGCTGGCCACGCCGACATCTGTCAGCAAAGGGATGATGCAGCCCAGCGACATGGTGAAAGTGGACATGCAGGGCAACAAGCTGGGGGGCGAGAGAAACGTCTCCAGCGAGATTGCCATGCACCTCACGATCTACCGTATTCGCCCTGACATTCACGCCGTCGTGCACTCGCATCCGGTCACGGCGACTGGATTCGCATCCGCCGGGATTGCTCTGGACCAACCGATTTGCTCAGAAGTAATAGTCAGTCTGGGCGCAGTTCCGCTGGCGGAATATGGCACAACCGGCACTCCCGAATTGAGTGCGTCGTTGCTGCCTTATGTGCATGACTATGACGCTATCCTGCTGGCCAACCACGGAACCGTCACTTACGGCAGCAATCTGCTGCAAGCTTATTTGAAGACCGAAGCCGTTGAGCACTTCGCCAAGATCATGCTGGTCACCCAACAATTGGGCCAGCAGCAGACGCTTAGTCCGGCGAATATCCGCAAGCTCGTCGAAGCGCGCACCCGTTATGAAGGCAACACTTCTCTGGCGAGTATGCCCGCCGGACCGCTACGTCCCAAGCACGTTGACGCCGATAACATTTCCGATAAAGAGATGCCGGACATTAACGTCAACGACGCGTTTGTCACAATGCGCAAGCGATAATCAGGCTGCCCTCTTAGCCGTCTCCGCCTTCTCCTGAAACAGCGAAATCATCTCGCGATTGAACGCAGGAATATCATCGGGCTTGCGGCTGCTCACCCAGTTGTTGTCGCGCAGCACCTCGCGGTCTTCCCAGGTGCCACCGGCGTTCTGGATGTCATATCGGATGCTGGGCCAACTCGTGAGCTTGCGTCCCCGCACTAATCCGGCTGAGACCAGCAGCCATGGTCCGTGGCAGATGACCGCGATCGGCTTCCCTGCTTCGTCCGCCTGACGAACAAAGCCTTGCGCCTCGCGCCAATCGCGCAAGTCATCGGCATTCAGAGCGCCGCCCGGAAGCAGCACCGCGTCAAAATCGTCGGGATTGGCCTGCTGCAAGGGAATATCAACTTTTACTTTTCCCGCTTTGTCATGATGGCGCATTCCATAGATCTCACCCGTTTCAGGTGAGATCACTTTTGTCTCTGCTCCTGCATCGATCAATGCCTGCCTGGGTTTGACCAACTCAGATTCTTCAAAACCGTTGGTTGCGAGTATGGCGACGCGAACTCCTGAAAGTGTTTTGTCTGGCATATAGGCTCCTCAGTGATAACAGATGCCTATGCAGTGCATTGGGGAGTTGGAAATCCGATTCGCGAGGGAGTATCAGAAAAGTCGTTAGCAATTGGCAACCGTCGCAATTGCTTGACTGTCGCGCGGCGACCAGCTACAAGCTAACAGCGAGTATGCGAGCCGTTGTCCAACGCGTGAACCGCGCCAGCGTGACTGTTGATGGCGCTATTGTGGGTGAGATCGGCAAGGGATTGCTGGTGTTGCTTGCGATTGCAACCGGAGACGATGAGGCCGCCGCCGACTACCTAGCCGGCAAGGTCGCGGGACTACGCATCTTTGATGACGAAAACGGCAACATGAATCTTGCATTGGGGGATATAGGAGGCGAGGTGCTCGTCGTCTCGCAATTCACACTCTATGGCGACATGCGCCGGGGCAAACGTCCGTCGTTCGATCGCGCCGCGCGGCCCGAAGAGGCCAAGAGGTTGTATGAATATTTCGTCGGGCGCATCCGCGCTGCCGGATTGAAATGTGAGACAGGAATATTTCAAGCGATGATGGATGTCGAACTCGTGAACGATGGGCCGGTGACGATTCTCATCGATTCGGAGAAAGTGTTTTGAACTCTGATTGGAAGATCCGCATTGCGACTGAGAACGATTTGGACTGCATACTCTCGCACCGTCGCGGGATGTTCCAGGAGATGGGATTCACTGATGCATCGGTGCTCGATCAGGTGGTGGCCGCGTCACGCGGTTTCATCGAGAAGGGGCTGTCGGACGGATCGTATCGAGGGTTCCTCGCGGTTACGGAAAACAATGAAGTTGTCGCCGGTGCCGGACTTGCAATCACCGATTGGCTCGCACATCCCGCCGCGCCGAAGCAATCGCGAAGAGCGTACATTCTGAATGTGTACACCGCACCGGACTACCGCCGAAAAGGCATCGCCCGCGTTCTGATGCAAGCTGTTCTGGATCACTGCAAACAAGAAGGATTTATCTCAGTGTGGCTGCACGCCAGCGAATATGGGCGTCCGCTGTATGAATCGATGGGCTTCGAGGCGGCGAATGAGATGAAGATCATGCTGAAGCCGAATGGGTTGGTAAGAAATGAATAGAGCTGCTACGAAATCCGAAGTTAATACCCGCTCATCGCTTCGCAAAGAGTGGGGCACCAGTCACAAGAAGAGTCCTATGGACAAGTTCGGTGTCTTCAAGAATGTTGCAACTCTCTGGTGCTTAACGATTTGCCTTGTCGGGTGCCGAATGAATGAGGTGACTCAGCGCGTTCCTTCCCCAGACAATGCATACGTCGCGGAGATTTATTTAGACAGAGGAAACGCAACACAACACCCTTGGGAATTTGTTTTCGTTCGGAAGGCCAATCCGACTCTGACCGATTTTGTTCTGCGCAGGACTCGAAAAAACATATTTTCCAATCTGAACCGAGGAGGAGTGAACGTAGAGTGGAAGAGCAGCAGGACGTTGTGGGTTCGGTGTTACGATTGTGAGAAAAGTGGCATCCGTCAGGGAGAGAGCCGATGGAATGAAGTTGACATCTTTTATTCCTTTGAAGTCTCTCCCACAGTTCCCAAATGAGTTAACCCTCTAAACGAGACAGTGCGGGAAAGGGCTGTCAGTTAAAGCCAACTCTCTTCAAGAATCACCTCACCCGCTACGCCAACTACTCTTCAACGCCTTCAAATACTGGGCGCCATCGTCCAACGGCACCGGGCCGCAGCGGAGTCGAAGGATCTGAAAAGGATTGGTCGGGACGGGCAGATTTGAACTGCCGACCCCTCGCACCCCAAGCGAGTGCTCTACCAGGCTGAGCCACGTCCCGACTAGTCAGAAGAAGGCCGCTGAAAGGAATCAGCGGCTGGGGTTCCTTTATTCTACACGACCATTCCACATCCCGCGCTTATCGCGGCGCAGCCTGCCAACTGACTACAACCGGGACATGATGCAGAGCGAATTGCAGCGATTGGCCCTCCGCCGTGATTGGCTTGATTGGGTCGCCGCTTCCGTCATCGGCGCATCCGGAAGGATTTCGTTTGCTGAGCGCGATCAGCTTCAGCCCGATGAACGAACCGGCACCGCACCGCCATAGTCCGCGCTCCGGTGCATAGACGAAGATGCCGCCCAGATCTTGATCAGGCAGCAGGAACATTACCCTTCCATCGCTGCCGTGAAACAGCTTGAGGTTTTCTGAGATCCGGCCGTCGTAAGTGAGCTTGGCTTTCTTGTTCTTTACCCACACGCGCGGCGGCACTATTATCAAAGCAGAGACAATCAGCAATATCACTACAATCGATTTGATGAAAGTGCGCACGCCGGTAAATCGACTCCGAAAATTTGAAATTGTTAAATTTCAAATTTGAAATTTCAATTCTCATCCCCATGTTCTCACATCTGCTACTCGGAATTGCGCTGATAGGCACGCTGGCGAGCACCGTCTTTCTCGTGCTCGCGCTGTTGGCTGCGCGTCGCCACGCGATCCGCATGCAGGCGGCGCGACAGCGGCACTCCGATAACGCGACTCCGGGCGTCAGCGTCCTCAAACCCGTGCATGGTATGGAGCCGCAACTGCGCGAGAATCTCGAAAGCTTTTTCAAGCAGGACTACCCGGATTTCGAGCTCCTATTCTGTGCGCGAAGCGCGGACGACGCCGCATTTCAAGTCGTTCGAGATCTCAGTGCGCAATATCCAAATGTGAAAGTGCGAACGTTCGCCTCGGGCGAGCCGCCGTGGCCGAATGCGAAAGTCTATTCGCTGCAAAAATTAGTGACGGAGGCCGCGAACGACATTCTCGTCATTAGCGACAGCGATGTCCTTGTGCAGCCCAACTACTTGCGAGAAGTCACACCTCCGCTGTTGAACAGAGAGATCGGCGTCGTCACCTGTCTCTATCGTGGGTTTCCCGTCGATGGCCTCTGGGCCCGCCTCGAAGCGCTGGGGATGTCCGTGGAGATGACTTCCGGTGTCCTCATCGCGGACATGCTTGAGGGCATGAAGTTTGCGCTCGGCCCCACCATGGCGACGCGCAAAGATGTGATCGAAAAGATCGGCGGCGTCGCACAGCTTGGCGACTACTGCTCAGACGACTATCTACTCGGCAACATGGCCGATGCCGCAGGATTCAAGGTCGTGATTTCCGAACACGTCATTGACCACGTTGTGCTGAATCTGACGTGGTCAAAATCCTGGGGACATCAGGTGCGCTGGATGAAGAGCACGCGCTATTCGCGTCCTAAAGGACATTTCGGCAGCGGACTAACGTTTGCAATTCCATTTGGTCTTTTGGGATTCGTTGCAGGATTGGCATCGGGACACCCGTGGATTGGAATCAGCCTGCTCGTTTGGGCCATTGCCAATCGCGTGATTCAGACCGTGGTCATTGGATATGGCATCGTCCGCGACCCGCGCGCTTTGTTATTCTTTTGGCTTTACCCAATGCGTGATTTTTTAGGGTTCATCTTCTGGGCAGCCAGCTACACCGGCGACGTTATCGATTGGCGCGGCGAAAAATATCGGCTGGAGTTTGGCGGGAAGATGACGAGAGTGGAGATGTAAAAAAATGACCTGCTCTCCTCTGTGCCTCTGTGGTGAAGATTATTTTGATTCCGGCACAAATTCCTTCGGCAACTCTGAGCCGCCGCCGAAAAAATACGAGTTCATCTGTTCGGCGATGAACTCCTGCGCTTCCGGTTTCCACGGTTGCAGGCGATATTCATTGAGCAGCATCTTCATGTGTTCCTGCCACGCTGCCCAAGCCTGCTTGGAGACATTCTCGTAGATCTTTTGGCCCAGAGGACTATCGAAAGGCGGCTCGTCCAGCCCTTCCGCCTCTTTGCCTAACTTCACGCATTGCACCATGTGCGCCATTGTTCAGAAATCCTTTCAATCAATTCTAACAAGGGTGGACGTTCCATCCATCTCGGGCTCAGAGATCCCGCCGCTTTCTCTTTCGGTCCTTGTTTTTCTTTTTGATCTTATCTTTACGTAGTTGCTTTCCCTGCTTCTGCTTCTCTTTCTTCTTCGCCTGCTTCGCTGGGGCGCTCGGCCTGGCCGGGCGCACTTCATCAACGACCACCGAGAACTGCAACTTGCGTTGCACGCGATCGATGCGGTCGAGGAGCACGCGAATCTTGTCGCCGATCGAGTACGCCTTCTTCGAACGCTCTCCCATGATTTGGCGGGTATTTTCGCGGAAGGTGTAATGGTCGTCGATCAGCGTGTTGATGGGCACAAGACCTTCCACGAACATGTCAGTAAGTTCGACGAAGAAACCGTATTTGGTCACACTGATGATGAGCGCATTGAACTCCTCGCCAATGCGGTCGCGCATGAACTTGATCTTCTTCCATTCCATCAGCTCGCGTTCCGCCTCATCGGCGCGGCGCTCAGACTGGCTGCTCTCTTCCGCGATGTCGTGCAACAGATGTTCCGGGATGGGGCCGCCGAGTTCGCCCTCGTGCTGCTGGGCGATCTGCTGCTGATGTTTGCTGCGACGGCGTCCGGCGTGGCGGTCTGCAACCGGCTGGCGTTTGCTCCAGGGTGAGAATGTAGCCGAGTCCGAGGCCAAGCCGTTCGCCGCAGGGGATCCGATCAAGTTCGGGGGTGGAGCGCCGGCCGTGGCGTCCGCTTCCATCTCCGCGATGATCTCTTTGAGGATTCGATGAACGATCAAGTCGGGATAGCGGCGAATGGGCGACGTGAAATGCGTGTACGTAGGCGCAGCGAGGGCAAAGTGTCCTTCATTGACTTCAGAATACTTTGCCTGCTTCAGCGAGCGCAGCATCAGGAACGAGAGGATGCGTTCTTCGGGCGTGCCCGCAATTTTCTTCGTCAACTTCTGGTACATGCGGGGTGTTACGTGGACCTCTTCAGGCAAATCGACCGACTGCGGATTTCGCCCGCTGCCCTGCCGATGCCGCCGGTCACCATGCAATTGCACTTTCTTCATGGGCAGCGAGCCTACTCCGAGCGAGTATCCAAAGCTGGCAGCGAGAAGTTCGAAGTCGTAGATCTTCTTGGGGCTGGGTTTTTCGTGGATGCGATACAGCGACGCGATCTGGTGCGACTCGAGATACGACGCCACGGATTCATTGGCCGCGAGCATCAGCTCTTCAATCAACCGATGTGAGAATTTCCGCTCAGAGCGGGTGATGCCGCGCATCATGCCGTTCTCGTCGAATTCGATTACCGGTTCTGGCAGGTCAAAGTCGATGGAGCCGCGGCGCTCGCGCTTGCGGTTCAGCAACTCCGCAAGCTGTCGCATCAGCTCTATGTTTTCCACCAGGTTCGCGTACTCGCGGCGCGCGGCCACATCACCGTCCAGGATGAGCTGCACGTTGGTGTAGGTCATGCGTGCAGCGGAACGGATCACGCCTTCGTGAATCTCATATCCCACTACTTCGCCGCTGTGGTCGATCTGCATGATGCAGGAGAGCACCAGTCGGTCCACCTTGGGTCGCAGACTGCAAATGTCGGTGGAGAGTTCCAGCGGCAGCATGGGGACGGCGCGGTCAGGAAAATATACGGAGGTGCCGCGCAGGCGGGCTTCATCGTCCAGCGGCGTGCCTTCATTCACATATTGCGCGACGTCGGCGATATGCACTTGCAATTCATAATTGCCGTTGGGCAAATGTCGCGCCATGACGGCATCATCAAAGTCGCGCGCGGTTTCGCCGTCGATGGTGATGATAGGCAGGCTGCGGTAGTCGCGGCGTGCGCGGATCTCGTTGATTGGGATGACCGCCTCAATCTCCTGTCCCTGCTCCAGCACTTCGACAGGAAAAATGTGGGGCAAGTGGTGTTTGCGGATGATGATCTCAACGTCTACGCCGAAATCGTCTTCATAGCCCAGGATTTCGATTACGCGGCCATGCGCCGTTTGCGTCGGCGTGGGCCATTGTGTGATCTCGACGTCCACCACTACGTCTTCCAGATTGTCCCAATGTTTTAGGTGGGCTTCACTACCGATCACGCGATGGGGAGTTGAGCTGCCCGGCGCTGTCCTCGCCTTGGGGACTTCCATCCCCGGCGGGATGATCACTTCGCTGGTGATCTTCTCGTCAATCGGTTTAACAAAGTTGAACTTGGCGCCATAGTGAAAGGTCCCCACAACGGTGACATGGGCGCGGTCTACGACCTTTACGATCCGGCCCTCCGCGCGTCCGTCCCGCGAGACGGGGTTGAGTTCAACCAGAACGTGATCGCCATGCATGGCCTGTCCGACGGCAGGAGGAGGGATAAAAATGTCGCCTTCAATCTTCTCTTTTATGGCCGCGGATTCCGGGATCACAAATCCGTAGCCGTCGCGGTGCATGTGCAGCCTGCCGGAGACGAGGTTCTTGCCGTCTTCGGAAGATGGGATCGCCCAGCGGTCTCGGCCAATCTCTTTCAAGTCGCCGCGGCGGGTCATGTGCCGCAGGCGTTCTTCCAGTTCCCTGCGCTCGTTCCCGCGCACGCCCATTTCGCGGACTAGCTGCTTGTATCCGGCTGAAGACTTGGGTTGGCGCTCGATGTAACTAAGAATCTGCTTATCGTTAATCACGATTCAAGATTACCTGCTAATTCGCTCTTAACCCATAGTAAGCGTGAATCCATTTTTCCGCTAAGGCCTTCGCCCGATATAAGAAATGCCAACACCGACGCACTATTTACATGGCGGCAACGTCCGATTCGGTTTCAGAGATCCAGCTGGATTTCACGGAAGCCGCATCATTCCAGAGCTTCTACAAAGTGCCTGATATGAGGCAGGTTTGGTCAGCAACGTGCCAGTAGCAGGCTGTCCCCTATTCCATCAGGCAGGAAGAAATGCGCTGCATCCGCTTCCCGCTGGAAGCACAGTCGAGCCAAACCAGGCCGATCTGTGAGGGCGAGGCCAAG
>JAOAPL010000075.1 GCA_025462925.1 Acidobacteriaceae bacterium | reverse complement strand
TCTGGCCAATTACGTGACCCCTCCGCGCGAGACCGTGAACGCGCTTCGCACAGCAGCCGGCCTGGCCGCGCTCGCTCCCGCTGACCTGGAAAAGCCGGAGAACAAGGGCGCTCTGGCTCCGCGTCTTGCGCCGGAGGAAGTGCTCGCGCTGAGTTTTGCGGCGAAGCAGGGTTTTCACCCCGTTGAGCTTGCGCCGGAAATCGGAGAACAGGCCGCCAGAGAGACCTCGACGTATCGAACGATTGACTGGAACGCCATCGATAATCCCGACCCTTCTCTTGCGAACCAGCGCGTCGGACTGCGGGCCGGGCTCGGCTTCGAGCAGAACACCACGCTTCTGCCGGATGCCACCCCGCAGACCCACATGGGAATCCGGATTTATCGACTGAACTCCGACGATGGGTCGATCTTTGTCCTGGCCCGGCGCTACACGCTTTCCAGCCGGCAGTATGAACAAGCAATCAAGTACAACAATGGGCGCGAGGCCGAGAACACTTATCTTGTTCGCGGGATCTATCGGATGGACATAGGTCCTGCATCGCGCCAGAAGGTTACGCTGGTGGTTGAATCCATTGTGCCCGCTCCGCTGGTTCCGGCCCAGCCGGGAGCGCGCCCCGAAGGCCGTGACTGGTTCGTCAAGGCGGGCTCGAGCGGCGGCGACGGCACGCTGGAAAAGCCGTTCCGCGATCCATTTCAGGCACTGGAAATGGCGGAAGGCGGGGATGCCATCCACGTGGCAGGCGGGGATTATTTTGGCAAGCTCCACTCGGGTAAGTGGAAGATCCTGATTCGCAACCTTACTCTGCTCGGCGGTTACGACGCGGAATTCACCGACCGCGATCCGTGGAAAAACCCCACGCGTCTTCTGCTGGGACAGGATGAGAAGGCCAAAGGCACTCCCGAAGGTATGATCCTGGCTTCGGAGGAAAACAGCGACGGCCTGGTGATGGACGGGTTTATTTTCGATGGCGCAGCCTACAACACCTACACAGACAGCGGCTCTCTGGACCTGAATTCCTCGCCGGTCAATGCGCTGGTTGCCCTGCGTGGCGGACGCGCTCCGATCACCGTGCGCAACTGTGTTTTCCTCAACGCGTCCGACTCGGCGATCAACATCGATTGTCCTTATGGCATTTTCGAAAATAATCTTGTGCTCAACAACAGCGGTTGGGCGCTCAAGGTGAGGGCCGAAGGGCCGGGACCGTGGATTGTCCGCAATAACACTCTGCTATTCGCTTGCGACCCCACGCAGCGCGCCGGCACAGGAAAGTCGAGCGCCGCAGGCACGATGGTCCATCTTGCGGGCCGTGCCACCGTCGCGGTGGAATGCAACATGATTGCCTTCGCCGACAATTTTGGCGTGCGTTCCAGCGTGTCGCAGCAGAACGTCTCGTTTGAAAACAATGTTTTTGCCGCCAATCTCTTCAATCACCTGACGGATGAGCAATATCTGTGGGCGGATAGCGCGACCTGGGAGCGGCGGGCTGTGGCCGATTCGGCTTTTGCGGCGTTCCAGGGGAACACGCTGGATCTTCCAAAGCTGCCGGTCGATCCTGGATTCGCCGATGCCGTTATCGAACGGCTGTCCGCTTTGCCTTCACGGATTTCTAAGGAGCAGTGGAAGAGCTTGGCCAGTCAGATCGGGGCCTCGACAACGATTGCGGTCTCCAGCAGCGCTCCCGTTACGCCACTTCCCCCCAAGCCGGCTCCATCCGCCACGTCCTCACTCAGCGACCTTCTAATGAGTCTCGGGAGCGTCAAGGAGCAGATAAAGCAGGCGGAGGCACCTAAAACCGCGCCGGCTTCGGAGCCGAAGTATTGTCCCGCATTCGATTGGAAGAAAGCGCTTTTTCTTGTTCAGGAGGCGTCCGATACCGGACCGGGTGTACACAAACGGAAGCTGGCCGTGTCTTTCAGCGCTCCGCGGGCCGTGAAACCGCAGGTCCAATACACGCAGCTTACGGCCCAGCAGATCGATGCTGGCCCGGCGGCGCTGGACAACATGGCAGTCGAGTTGGAAGTTCGCGAGGCCCGTTCTTCCTCCACGAATCCATCAGTCTTTCCCGCCGGGACCACCACGGACGACTATGCCGCCTATTCCGTCACTATCACTGGTGACGCTACGCGCACCCGCATCGCCATCATCGTCCGTCTCGACACTGCCGCAAGCAAGTTGTTGGACCGCATAACCCAGACGGACACTCTGCGTATCCGGGGGACCGCTCGCGCCACTCGCGATCCCAATGCTCTTTCCATCATTGTCGATAACGCCCAGCGTGAGGAGCCATGAACCTCTTTCATTAGAAAAACGCAACTCCAGCAAAATGGCGGATCCGAAGCGCCCACTGGCGAACGCGACAGAGGCCAATTCTCTCTGTTTTCTCTACGCGGCCATTCGGTAGTCCCTTTATACCAATCGCAAAAGTTCTGAAAAATCAATCAAGCGGCGAATGCCCCGCCGGAAATATCAGCATTCACATCTTCAGTACGGATTTGGCCATTCCATATGACCGTGGTTATTTCCGAACGACCACGCTCAGTCGCGGACGCCCTGCTGAGGCGCTGAAGATGCTCAGTTCAAAAGGATTTACTGTACGCCCGCCATGGTAGGCCACCTGGTGTCGCCACAGGTGGTTGTGTAACGTAACATTTCAAAAGGCAGGGTAAGTCATCACCCAAACGCCTGGTCCGAGCCACAGGTGATGTAAGTTGTTGATTTAAGAGCGTTAGAATCTCCACCCTCTCCCTAGACATCCAATAATCAGAGGCATTCACTCATATGAAGCGATTTTTTTTCTTGGCGGCAATTTTGACTGTGGTGGCAATGATTTCTGCTGCGTCTGCGTCCAATCCAAATACCGCGAATGTGCCAGCGTTTCCGGGCATTCTGGCAAATGCACGTTATATCTACGTTGCTGCTTATGATGGAGATCAGTTCAATCCGAACTTGCTTTCCGAAGATCGGGACGCGATCGGTGCCGTACAGGAGGCCATTCAAAATTGGGGCAAATTGACTCTTGTGTACCGGCCTTCCGAAGCCGACATCGTCATCCTTGTCACGAGCCGGCCTTCCGAAGATCTGTTGGCTGTATACGATGCGCACCAAGGGGCAAGTGGCAATTTTCTATGGCGGGTAATGGGTCGCGGTGGTCTCCAGTCTGGCGAAACTCCGCTGGTCACGCAGTTTGAGAAAGGATTCGAGAGCGTGCAAGGGCACAAGTAAGCCTGTTCTCGTGGCTTTCCCCGAGTAACACTTCAGCTGGTTTCCTCGTGCCGTTAAAAAGGTATGCTTCGCCCGTTCAAAAAGGGCCTGAGAGTTCAAATGTCTGTCCTCCCGCCAGACAGTCTGCAGCTCAGAGAACTGCTCTCTGATTCCTCACGAAAAGCCCGCTTTACGGGCCTTTTTCTCGACGAATAGGCTCAAAATGGGCACTGGTGTGGGCGGGAGGGGCTTAAAATCTGGCTGTTTTCTCTAACGGGCCAGTGAGTAGTCCCTTTCTAGGAACGGATGAAAATCTGAAAAAACCGCTTTATCAAAAAAGGGTGGTCCTTGCGTGCCGGATCGGATAAAAAGGTCCAATGAGCGCCAGCACCGCTGCGGTAGTCATTCGTCGCAAGCATGTTGTCGGTACTAATGGTGACGAGGCGGGAGTAACCAACCTCCATCTCGCGGTAAAGTTGGACCAGTCCCTCGGCCTGGCGCTGGTCCCTCGGGCAGAATCCTCCCCGGCTAAGCACCAGGATCATGGGATCTGGCCCCTGTAATTCTGAAAGCTTGCGACGCGCGCCGGTGTGATCG
Source organism: Acidobacteriaceae bacterium (assembly GCA_025462925.1). Lineage (GTDB taxonomy): Bacteria > Acidobacteriota > Terriglobia > Terriglobales > Acidobacteriaceae > JAICLA01. Next base: position 455 of record JAOAPL010000075.1, on the reverse strand, counting down.
GTCAGCTCATAATCGGGAAACGCCGCCCCAGCTACAATGTCCGCTCTCATCAATCTTCTCCTGCGTGTGTGGCATCACTCAGTGAGGGTTGGCGTCACTTATAGGAGCCGGAAGACACGCCATCGCTACAGTTTTGCTGTGCCGCGGAAGCGCCCGTAAGCGAACCAACCGCCTTGCTTCTCAAGACACATCGGCGACGAGCGCCAGGGCTGCACTCGCGCAATCGACATCGTTCTGCACCAAAGGCGCTCCGCTCACACCGATCGCACCGACAACCTCTCCGTTCACCTTGATGGGGAACCCGCCACCCCAGGCCGCGAGACGCGGAATCGTCGGCATGCCGGCCAACAGCGACGGATCGCTCTGCATGAAGTTGAAAAGGTCCTGCGTGGAAACGCCGAACAGAGCTGTGTAGGCCTTGTTCTGCGCAATCCCGATGGCGAGGATCGGGGCCC
>JAOAPL010000096.1 GCA_025462925.1 Acidobacteriaceae bacterium | reverse complement strand
GTGGCGTGACAATCGCACCAGGTTGCGCCAAAGACATCGCCCACAAGGCAATGCGAATGGACACGCACCAGCGTGGGCCGGTCCGGCTGCGAGCCGACATCTCCCTTCACCAGCGCAACGTGCGATTCGTTATCCAATTGGCTCTCATAGGCGACCATGCGGAATTCGCCGTACTCCGTAGGAAGCAATGCCTCACCGATGCGCTGAACGTACCGCTCGTTCTGCATGCGGTATCGGATGAGTTCGGCAACCGTCAACATCTTCAGATTGTGCTGGCGACAGAATTCGATGAGGTCAGGCACGCGTGACATGGTGCCGTCCTCATTCATGATCTCGCAGATCACGCCTGCGGGGACCAGTCCAGCGAGACGGGCAAGATCGACAGAAGCTTCGGTCTGTCCTGCACGGACCAGGACGCCGCCCTTACGGGCGCGCAGAGGGAATGTGTGTCCGGGACGAACCAGATCGCCGGGCCGGGATTGCGGATCGATACAAACTTGGATCGTCCGCGCCCGGTCTTGCGCTGAAATGCCTGTGGTAACACCTTCGCGGGCTTCAACGCTCTCGCAAAAGGCGGTGCCGTAGGGAGAAGTATTCTCTGAGGTCATCATGCCAATGCGTAGATGATCAAGACGTTCGCCGGTCATGGCGACGCAAATGAGTCCACGGCCATATTTGGCCATGAAATTTATGGCTTCGGGTGTGACCTTTTCGGCGGCAAGCGTGAGGTCCCCCTCGTTTTCGCGGTCCTCGTCGTCAACTACAACGATCATGCGCCCGGCGCGAATCTCTTCGATGGCGGTGGGAACATCAGTAAATGGCGGTTGCGGTGACATAGTGCTTCGATTCAGCAGGAACTAAAAGGATTCTAGCAGAGGCCCTAGGTCGTAACCCCTATCAAATCCCTCTAACAAATCAATGTTAAAGCGGTGTGAATTCCCGCCGCCTACGGTGTTACCAAAGGACAGGCCACAATTCGCAAGATTGTTGTCCAATTGCGCTGTGGCATTTTTGATTTGCTCGGGTATGATTTTAAGCGTTAGCCCGAAAGCCCCTAGGAGGCGCACATGCAACCAGAAAACTCTGCTCCAAAATTTCAGCCCCAGCCAGTACGAAAGCCGATGAACACAGCCGAATTTCCCGCCGGCCTGATTTCCGACTACATCAAGATCGTGGACCAACTGCGAAAAACGAGTAAGTAGTGGGCGTTGTCTTGTTCTTCGTTTTCCCTGTATTCCGGATGTGGTAAAATTCTTAAAATCCACCCCCGGGAGACATAATGCAAGCGATCCTTGCACTGGAAGATGGCCGCATCTTCAGAGGCAAAGGCTACGGCGCCAAGGCTGAGTGCTACGGGGAAGTCGTTTTTAATACTTCGCTGACCGGCTATCAGGAAATCTTCACCGATCCGTCCTATGCAGGTCAGATCGTTATCCTTACTAATCCTCAAATCGGTAATTACGGCACCAATCAGGACGATAATGAGGCCAACCGGCCTTACATTGAAGGCCTGATCGTGCGCGAGTTCTCGCCTATCAGTTCCAATTGGCGCTCGCAGCAAGTCGCTGACGAGTACCTGGAGCGCTACAAGATCCCCGTTATCGCGGACATCGACACGCGCGCCCTCGTTCGGCACCTGCGCACAAAAGGAATCATGCGCGGCGTGATCTCCAGCATGGAGACCGATCCGGAGAAGCTGGTCGCGAAAGCGAAGTCCATTCCCAAGATGGATGGCATGGATCTGGCGAAGGTCGTCAGCACCAAGCAGCGCTACATCTGGGAGACCGGCGAGCGCTCGCATGAGCCGACGCAAGTGGTAGGCGTAAAAGACATGCCGCCGCAATATCACGTAGTAGCCTATGACTTCGGCATCAAGCACAACATCTTGCGCAAGCTGGCGTCAGAAGGATGTCGCGTGACGGTTGTCCCAGCAGAGACGAATGCGGACGACGTGCTGGCGCTCAATCCCGACGGAGTGTTTCTATCCAACGGTCCCGGCGATCCCGAGCCCTGCACCTACGCGCAAGAAAATATCCGCAAGCTGGCAGGGAAGACGCCAATATTCGGTATCTGCCTGGGACATCAGTTGATCGGACTCGCGCTCGGCGGCAAAACCTACAAGCTCAACTGCGGACACCACGGCGGCAATCATCCAGTCAAACAACTGAAGACCGACAAAATCGAGATTACGGCGCACAATCACAATTTTGCTGTCGATCCGGATTCGCTGAAGGGTGTGGAAGTGGACTTCACGCACATCGACTTGAATGACAACACGCTAGAAGGCTTTCGGCACAGAACGCTGCCGTTGTTCAGCGTGCAGTATCACCCGGAAGCGTCGCCCGGGCCGCATGACTCGCATTATCTGTTCAAGGATTTTGTGAAGATGATGGAGGAGTGGAGAGGCTAATGCCGCGACGCACTGACATTTCGAAGATCCTCATCATCGGCTCTGGCCCTATTGTTATTGGCCAGTCGGCGGAGTTTGACTATTCCGGAGCGCAAGCCTGCAAGGCGCTGAAGCAGGAAGGGTATGAAGTGGTGCTGGCCAATTCCAATCCGGCCACCATCATGACTGACCCCGAGCTGGCCGATCGCACTTATATTGAGCCGCTTACCCGCGAGTATCTGGAAGAGATCATCCGCATTGAGAGCGAGATGTTGCGCGAGAGCGGTGACAAGGGCGTCTTCGCGCTGCTGCCGACTGTCGGCGGACAGACGGCGCTCAACCTTGCGGTGGAACTTGCCGATGGCGGAGTGCTGGAGAAGTATGGCGTCGAGTTGATTGGCGCGCAGCTCAAGGCCATCAAGATGGCTGAAGACCGCCTGTTGTTCAAAGATGCGATGGCGCGCATCGGGCTGGATGTTCCCAAGTCGGCGCTGGTCAACAATGTAAAAGATGGAATGGAGTTCAGCGGGAAGATTGGATTCCCGGTGATCATCCGTCCGTCATTCACGCTGGGCGGCAGCGGCGGCGGCATCGCCTACAACCGCGAAGAGTTGATTGAGATACTCACGCGGGGCCTTGATCTCTCGCCGGTGCATGAGTGCCTGATTGAAGAATCGGTGCTGGGATGGAAAGAGTATGAGCTGGAGGTGATGCGAGACCTCGCCGACAACGTCATCATCATCTGCTCCATCGAGAACTTCGATCCCATGGGCGTGCACACGGGCGATTCCATCACCGTCGCCCCCGCGCAGACATTAAGCGACCGCGAATATCAGGCGATGCGCGATGCGTCGATCGCGGTCATCCGCGAGATCGGCGTGGAGACCGGCGGATCGAATATCCAGTTCGGCGTGCATCCGACCAACGGCCGCATGGTAGTGATTGAGATGAATCCGCGCGTTTCGCGGTCGTCGGCGCTGGCATCGAAGGCGACAGGATTTCCGATCGCAAAGATTGCAGCCAAGCTCGCGGTCGGTTACACGCTCGATGAGATTCCCAACGACATCACGCGCAAGACCCCGGCGTGCTTCGAGCCGAGCATTGATTATGTCGTCGTGAAGATTCCGAAATGGCAATTCGAGAAATTCCCCGGCACCGACGAGGCGCTTGGTCCGCAGATGAAGTCTGTCGGCGAAGTAATGGCCATCGGACGAACATTTAAAGAAGCGCTGATGAAGGGAATTCGCTCGCTGGAGACCGGCAGGCGGGCAGGCTCCGAGAAGATCGAGCCGCGCATCCTCACGCAGCGACTGGTCACGCCGCATCCCGAGCGCATGGCATATTTGCGGTTTGCGCTGAAGGAAGGTCAGACCGTCAAGCAGTTGTCGAAGATGACCGGCATCGATCCGTGGTTCCTGTATCAGCTAAAAGAACTCGGTGACATGATCACGGAGATTGAAAAACATCCGATCGAATCCATCTCCGCATCGCTGTTGCGTGACGCCAAGCGCATGGGCATCTCCGATGCGCGGCTCGCGGAAGGATGGCGCATTGGTAAAGGCTCGGCGGAGAAGATTCGCCACTTGCGCAAAAAGCATGGCGTGACTCCCGTCTACAAACACGTCGATACCTGCGCTGCGGAATTCGAAAGCTACACACCTTACCTCTATTCCACTTACGAAGAAGAAGACGAGGCGCCGCCGACGTCGAAGAAGAAAGTCATCATCCTGGGTAGCGGTCCGAACCGCATTGGGCAGGGGATTGAATTCGATTACTGCTGCTGCCATGCCGCGTTCGCGCTGCGCGATGATGGGTACGAGACCATCATGGTGAATTGCAATCCGGAGACGGTTTCGACGGATTACGACACCAGCGATCGCTTGTATTTCGAGCCGCTGACTCTGGAAGACGTGCTCGCGGTTTTCGAGCACGAGGCCACTTCCGGCGCGCCGATCGGCATGATCGTCCAGTTCGGTGGACAAACACCGCTGAACCTCGCGTTGCCGCTCAAGGCCGCGGGAGTCCCGATCATCGGCACTTCGCCCGAGTCGATCGACCTCGCCGAAGACCGCAAGCGATTCGGAAAGTTGTTGGACGAGTTGGATATCCCGCAACCGCCGGGAGGCATGGCTACCAGCGTGGAAGAAGCTGTGGCAGCGGCGAACAAAGCTACTTATCCGGTACTGGTGCGTCCTTCGTACGTGCTCGGCGGGCGCGCGATGGTCATTGCCTATGACGACGAATCGGTCGTGCGCTATATGAAGGAAGCCGTGGAGTACTCGCAGGAGCGTCCGGTGCTGGTTGACCACTTCCTCGAAGACGCCACCGAGGTGGATGTGGACGCGCTCTCCGATGGCGAAGACGTAGTCATTGCCGGCATCATGCAGCACATTGAAGAGGCGGGGATCCATTCCGGAGATTCGTCTTGCGTGCTGCCGCCGGTGGATATTCCGGAACATCTGCTGGCGACGATGCGCGATTACTCGTTCAAGCTAGCGCGGGCGTTGAAGGTGATTGGGCTGATGAATATCCAGTTCGCCATCCAACGCGACAAGGTCTATGTGATCGAAGTGAATCCTCGTGCGTCGCGCACGGTGCCCTACGTTTCAAAGGCCACGGGCATTCCGCTGGCGAAAGTCGCAGCGCGCCTGATGACGGGACGCAAGCTCCGCGAGTTCCTGCCGGAGTACGTGGAACGCGGAACAGTGCTGGATACTGGCAACAACTTCTATGTGAAATCGCCGGTATTTCCCTGGAGCAAATTCCCCGGCGTGGACACGGTGCTCGGACCGGAGATGAAATCGACCGGCGAAGTCATGGGAGTGGCAGATAACTTCGGCG
>JAOAPL010000089.1 GCA_025462925.1 Acidobacteriaceae bacterium | reverse complement strand
CCTCTTCTTCTTGTTTTTTATCTTTGAGACTCAGGACGAGACCAGCGGCACAATCCTGGTATTCACCAATCTGCTGACCAACGGGATCCTCTTCTGGATGTTGAACAGAACATGGCGAAAACGCCATTGCAATGTCAACGAAGAAGACATGGTTGTGATCTAGCTGCTAGCTCTCAGTCTCTAGCCAGCAGCTTGCGATTTGGTTCGCGATATTTCCCACGCCTTCGCATACTTCCAACTGACATAGACGCAGTGATAAAGATGGAGCAGTAATCCTTCGCGTCCGTCGAGAAAGCCGAGGCGGAAGAAGTAGTTGTAGATGAATGTCGCGAGCGGCCGGACGACGATGTTCAGAATGCTGAAGCCGCCCTGTCCCTTGGCGACGGCCATCTCCGCACCGAGCGACGAGTAGCTGTTCATGTGCTCGATGTAGCTGGAGAGCGTGGGATAGGCGTGGTGGATGAGGTCGGGCGTTTGCTCGCCCATTAGCGAGTCATGATCCAGTCTTTCCGTATTTCCGTTAATCTCAATGGTTTCGTGAACGAGCGCCTCCTTAAACCTTCCCGTGCCCTTCTTAAACAGCCTCAATTTTCGGTCGGGGTAAAATCCGCCATACTTAATCCAGTGGCTTAAGAACAGGTTTTTCCTAGGCAGTTCGAGACCGGCAAAGGGCTCAAAAAAATCTCTTAAATCCGCGCGCAATCCGCGGATTATTGCGAACGAGAGCCCCGGACTGACTTCCTCATCCGCATCCAGACTCAGAATCCAGTCGCCCGTACACTTCTCAATCGCAGAATTCTTTTGTGCCGCGAAGCCCTTCCATTCCTCGACGAAGACCTTTGCTCCCAATTCGCGGGCGATCTCGCATGTCCGGTCGGTGCTGCCGGAATCGACGATGATCACCTCATCCGCCCAACGGACACTCTCAAGCGTCCGGCGAATGTTGGCTTCTTCGTTCTTCGTGATGATGGCGACGGACAGAGTCACGCACCAGAGAATAAATGACTTAGGGCCAAACTCGGCATAAAAGTTGGCAGGCAGCAGCACACACCGCTTGCGCATCCCACTAGCGGGACAAGAACTCACACCGAACCCTGACTCTGGAGCCCCATGGGAAAGCTCAAGCTGCTCGTACTGGCGCACGTCATATTGATCTCGATGGCATCGTTCGCTGCCTCTCCGCCTAACGCGCTGCGTCAGATTGCATTGCTTGACCTGCCCGGAACTCCCGGCTTCGACGACATGGTCATGGTGAACGGCAACCTCGTCATGGCCCATCGCGGCGCGAATACCGTGGACATCTTCGATCCCATCAAGCGCCGCATGGTCGCGCAGATTAGGGGCATTGAAGCTCCGCGCGGATTGGCAGTGGATGAGCAGGGCGGAGTGTTTTACATCGCCGCTTCTGGAAGCAACACTGTTGTTGTCGTCAACTCGAAGACTTGGCAGGTTCAGGGCGTGATCGGTCTGAAGCATTCGCCGGAGAACCTCTTGCTGGTTCCGGGAATGAATTCGTTGTTGATCACGAACCCGCTGAACCGTTCCATCTCTGTGGTTTCGACTGAGACCGCGCAGAAGATCGCTCCGACATCTCCTTCGGAGTTGGCCACATTTGATGTGCAGGGACGTCCGCGCGAGATGGCTTGGGACGCGCAGAAGAAAGTCGCGTACGTCACATTGGAAGACACCAATGAGATCGTCGCCTTGAATCCTGCGAATTCCAGCGATCCGGTTGCGCGTCGCATGAAGCTGACCGCATCGCAACCGACCGGATTGGTATTCGAGCCGAATTCCCGGCGGATCTTTGTAGCTGTACGCTTTGCCGTTCTACAAATCGACGCCGATTCCGGAACCGAACTCAGCCGAGTCCCCGCCCCTGGTGGCACAGACACGCTCTGGCTCGATCTGCCCAACAACAATCTCTTTGCCGCTTCTGGCGACGGCTCCGTCAGCATCATCAATGTGGGTGCGCGCAACATCGAGGCGCGGAATGAATTCAAGAGCGACGTCCGCGGACATGCCCTGGCCTATGACGCCGTCAATCACCTCATCTTCCTCACCGGCGGACGCGAAGGGAAGTCGAAGCTGGTGATCATCCGCAACACTGCCGGCGCGCCGACCGAGACGGAGACAGTCGCCCGCAAAAAGTGACAATTTCGAGCAGAGGCGCCCCTGATGTCTGCCAGCGAAAAATCTTTGCGGAAACACCTAGTCTATTTGCTTACGGAGGGCGGAGCTCACGTCAGCTTTGACGCTGCCGTTAAGGATATGCCCGTCGATCTTCAGGGAAAAAGACCGAAGGATGCGGACCATTCTCCATGGGAACTGCTTGAGCATTTGCGCATTGCCCAATGGGACATCGTCGAATTCACGCGCAATCCCAAGCATGTCTCTCCTGAATTTCCCGGCGGTTATTGGCCGAACTCGCCAACTCCTCCTGACGAACACGCGTGGAAGAAGAGCGGAGATGCCTTTCGCGCTGACCTGAAAGCAATGATCAAGATTGTTGAAAACGAATCGTCAGATCTGTTTGCGAAGATTCCGCACGGCGATGGACAAACGATCTTGCGCGAGGTGCTAGTTCTCGCCGACCACAACGCCTATCATCTGGGACAGCTTGTCCAGGTGCGCCGACTGCTCGGCGCATGGGACTAACCGCCAAGCCTCGTCTACGTTGTTGTACAATTTCCGCGACGTCGAATTCACGGAGAGCTCACATGAAACGCTCCTTCATTCTGGCAATGATTCTGATCTCGCAGCTCGCATTCGCCCAAGACTGGGCCAAGGCGAAGCTTGAGAAATCGCCGCGCCACCGCGAATGGGTCACCGTCAAGCATGATGGCCGTTTGGTCGAGTCATTCGTGGTCTATCCGGAAGCCAAGGACAAGCGGCCTGTGATCGTTCTGATTCATGAGATCTTCGGCATGACCGACTGGGTGCAGGACCAGGCTGACCAGATGGCCGAAGCGGGTTACATCGTCATCGCTCCTGACCTGCTCTCCGGGATGGGACCGAACGGCGGACGTACCACCGATTTGCCGCAGGGGAAAGCGAACGAAGCAATCAGCAAATTAAGCCCTGATCAAATTACGGCAGACTTGAACGCCGTCGCGAACTACGCACTGAAGCTGCCGTCCGCAAACGGAAAACTTTTCGTCGCAGGTTTTTGTTGGGGCGGAGGACAGAGCTTCCGCTTTGCTACGAATCGTCCTGACCTCGCGGCCGCGTTCGTCTTCTACGGCCCGCCGCCGGACAAGGAAGCCATGGCGAAGATCAAAGCTCCCGTCTACGGATTCTATGCCGGCAATGACGCGCGCATCGGGGCCATGCTGCCCGACACAAAGGAGAACATGAAAGCCGCGGGCAAGACATTTGACCCTGTGACCTATGAAGGCGCTACGCATGGTTTCATGCGTGCCGGCGAAGCTCCCGATGCCAGCGAAGCCAACGTGAAGGCTCGCAACGAATCACTTGCGCGATGGAAGAGTCTGATGGAGAAATCGAAGTAAGAGCAGCGCAATCTTGACCTGCGGTACTATATTTCTGCCTTTCGTGCCCTGGAGGAGATATGCGCGCCGCAGCCGATTCAGTTCTCATCCGATCAGTTATTCTCGTTTTCTTTTTTTCCTTGAATGCCTGGTCTGACGACGGGCATCATCACGCACTGACCAGCAAAGAATTGGGTTCCGTTCACTTCACCACATCCTGCTCAAAGGCTAGCGAGGCCGATTTCAATCGCGCTGTCGCGCTGCTGCATTCTTTTCAATATGAGCAGGCCGATCAGGCATTCAATTCCGTCTACTCCAAAGATCCGAAATGTGCCATGGCGCAGTGGGGAATCGCCATGTCGAATTATCACGGCCTTTGGGACAATGGAGACACAGCCAAGGGGAATGCCGCCATCACGAAAGCGCGCGAGATCGCTGCCGCAGAAAAGCAGACCACGCCGCGCGAGAAGGCATACATCGACGCGCTGTGGGAGATTTACAAGCCGGGCGAGCAGGACAATGTCGCACGCGGGCAAGCCTTCGAACACAGCATGGGTGCGCTGCAATCCGCCTATCCG
>JAOAPL010000008.1 GCA_025462925.1 Acidobacteriaceae bacterium | reverse complement strand
TGATGAATGCGACGTCAATCGCGTTCGATCAGAGCGGCCAGATGTATGTGTCTTCCCGCTTTGATGGGGCTGTGTACAAAGTAGCTCCGAACGGCACCATGTCCACCTATGCCGAAAGCATGGGAGTAGCGACTGGGATTGCTTTCGATCGCGCTGAAAATCTCTACGTCGGCGACCGCAGCGGCACGATTTTTAAGATTTCTCGTGATCGGCAGATTTTTGTTTTTGCCACGCTCGAACAGAGCGTCTCTGCTTACCATCTGGCGTTTGGACCGAAGGGAGATCTGTTCGTCACCGGTCCCACGACTTCGAGTTTTGATTCGGTGTACAAGGTCGATCCTCACGGCGTTGTTTCAACTTTTTATCGAGGGCTGGGACGCCCGCAGGGCATGGCATTCGATCGCGAGGGCAATCTCTATGTCGCCGCTTCGCTCGCCGGCAAGCGCGGAATCGTGAAGATTACCCCGGAGGGGGTTGCGTCTTTGGTCGTCGCCGGTCCCGGGCTGGTGGGATTGGCTTTCGGCCCCGGCAAAGCCGCAGTACTTGTGACCACGAACTCGGTTCATCATCTGTCGTGGGACGTGCAGGGCCAGCCGCTTCTCGATCTCTCCTAACCCTTTTCATTTAAACTGCAAACGTGATTTCAGATGTCATGATCGCGGAGATCATTGCTGTCGGATCGGAGCTTCTGACGCCGTTTCGGCAGGACACGAACTCGCTTTATCTTACGGAGCAGCTCAACAGTCTTGGCGTTGAGGTTGGATTCAAGACGATTGTCGGCGACCGACTTAAAGACATTGTGCGCGTGATTACCACTGCTCTTTCACGCGCCGACATTCTGATCCTGAGTGGCGGGCTGGGTCCCACGGAAGACGATTTGACGCGCGAAGGAGTGGCGGAGACTCTGGGCTTACAGCTGCGGCGCGATCCACAGATCGTGCAGGCAATAGAGCGGCGATTTACCGAGCATGGCTGGAAAATGTCGTCCAATAATGTGAAGCAGGCGGATGTAATCTCAGGCGCGACGGTATTGCCGAACTCGAATGGCACCGCCCCAGGTCAGTGGATCACGGGCCAATCAGACGGGAAGGAAAAGATCATCGTCCTGCTGCCCGGGCCTCCGCACGAACTTAAAGCCCTGTTCGAGAGCTCGGTAGTGGAGCGCTTGCGCGCGAAAGTCCCAAAGCAGTTTTTGGCGACGCGAGTGCTCAAGGTCACCGGCATGGGAGAGTCGGCGTGCGATGCGCGAATCGCACCAATCTACAAACGTTTCGTAGATGTGGATACAACTATTCTCGCCGGGCCCGGTGAAATTCAGCTGCATCTCCGGACGCAAGCACAGTCTTCAGAGGCCGCGGATCAGCGTCTCGATAGCCTAGTGGGAAAGATTGAAGATGAACTTGGAGATTGCGTCTATTCCGATAACGGCGATTCGCTGGAGCAGATTGTCAGTTATTACTTGCAAATGCGCAATGCAACCCTGGCCGTCGCGGAGTCGTGTACCGGTGGATTAGTGGCCGAGCGGCTGACTTCGGTCAGTGGCAGCTCACGGTATTTCCTTGGCGGCGCGGTCGTGTATTCCAATGCTCTGAAGACGGAGATGGCGGATGTGCCCGAGGATTTGATTGACGTCTATGGCGCTGTCAGCGAGCAGGTCGCGCGTGCGCTGGCTGAAGGAATCCGCAAGCGGTGTGGATCTACGCTCGGATTGGGGATCACAGGCGTTGCAGGTCCGACAGGCGGGACAGCGGAGAAACCTGTGGGGCTCGTCTTCCACGCGCTCGCGAGTGAAAACGGGACGGAAGTGGTGAAGCGACAATTTCCCGGAGACCGCGCGCGCGTGCGCTGGTTCGCATCACAGCAGGCGTTGGATATGGTGAGACGGAAGGTGATGTAGGTTGTGTCTCCACTTCCCGCAAGAAACACCAGAAGAGTATGGGAGGCCGTATAATCTTCGGTTTCGTTGAAGCATGAAATATCAAACGGTAGAACTCGTTTACGATGCGGGCATCGTAAAGATCACGCTTAATCGTCCCGAGAAGCGCAATGCGCTGAGCTTTCAGCTCTTGGAAGAGTTGCTGACCGCGTTCGAGGAAATTGAGCAATCCAACGCCCAGGTCGTAATTCTCACCGGAGCCGGTAAGGCCTTCTGCGCCGGAATGGATTTGGACGAACTAGGAACGCTTACCGGGAAGTCACACGCCGAAAATGTGGAGGATTCGCGGCGCATGGCGCGAATATTTCGCCTGCTTTATGACTTCCCGAAACCCACGATTGCCGCAGTGAATGGCGCAGCCATAGCGGGAGGCACGGGCCTCGCAACCATGTGCGACTTCACCCTGGCTGTTCCAGAAGCGAAATTTGGATATACAGAAGTGCGAATTGGGTTTGTGCCGGCCATCGTCTCTTCAATTCTTGTTTGGCAAGTTGGGCACAAGATTGCCCGCGACCTGTTGTTGACAGGGCGGATCTTTGACGCGGCGGAGGCGCATCGCCTAGGACTGGTGAATGATTTCGTCCCGCCGGAACAGCTGATAATTCGAGCCCGCGCACTAGCTTCGCAATTAATGGAGAACAGCCCGTCGTCACTGCGCCTGACAAAGAAGCTGATAAATGGATTCATATCCGCGCAACTGGATCAGCAGATCGAACAGGCGGTGAATGAGAACGCCGGAATCCGGCAGACGGCAGACTTCCGCGAAGGTGTGACTTCGTTTCTGGAAAAGCGCAAGCCGCGCTGGAGCGGCAAGTGAGCCATCGTCCATGCGAAACTCGTTTACGCGTGCGATACGCAGAGACCGACCAGATGGGCGTGGTCTATCACGCGAATTATTTTGTCTGGTTTGAAGTTGGGAGAGTTGAACTGTTGCGGCAGTTGGGGTTTTCGTATCGCGACATGGAACAGAATGATCAATGCTTCATAGCGGTGGTGGATGCACGCTGCCGCTACAAAGCCCCGGCGCGGTATGACGATGAGATTGTCGTGCGGACGCGTTTGAAGAATGTGCGTGAGTCGTTGGTGCACTTCGGGTACGAACTTTTGCGGGCCGGCGATGGCATGCTGTTAGCTGAAGGAGAGACCACGCACATTGTGACCGACTCGCAAATGAAGACTCGGGC
>JAOAPL010000407.1 GCA_025462925.1 Acidobacteriaceae bacterium | reverse complement strand
AAGCTACATCTACTTCCATCAGAACTTTTATCCATTGGATCAGCCTCCTTTCCAGTGTAATCGCAGATTATCGCGTGCGAATCATGGAGTCAATAGGAAGAAATTACTTAGTGAAAGGTTTGCCGCTGGACTCTAGCCTGCCGTGCGCTCGATATGCCAGATGTCTCTCGCATACTCGCGGATGGTGCGGTCACTGGAGAATTTTCCCACGCGGGCAGTGTTAAGGATGGCTTTGCGAGCCCACTCTGGGGTATGCAGAAAATCCTGTTCGGCTTTGGTGCCGGCCTCGAGATAAGAAGTCATGTCGGCAAGATGGAAGTAGCGGTCGCCCTGGTCGAGGATAGAGTCGAATATCCAGCGGAATAGTCCGTGCTCCTCGGCGCAAAACATATTCGAGCCGAGGGCGTCCATCAATCGTCGTAGGCGGAGATCGTTGTTGTAGAGGTCTCGCGCGCGATAGGACTGCTCGCGCTGCATCTCTTGAACCTGCGCCGGAGTGTGGCCAAAAGTATAAATATTCTCTGCGCCGACTTCTTCGAGGATTTCGACGTTCGCTCCATCAAGCGTGCCGATAGTCAGCGCGCCGTTCATCGCCAGCTTCATGTTTCCCGTGCCCGAGGCTTCCATGCCCGCCGTTGAAATCTGCTCGCTGAGGTCGGCGGCGGGAATGATCACTTCCGCGAGCGAGACACGATAATCCGGAACGAAGGCGATTTTAATGCGGTCGCGGACACGAGGATCGTTGTTGATGACCTGTGCCACGTTGTTAATCAGCTTGATGATCTGCTTTGCTGCCCAGTATCCCGGAGCGGCTTTGCCGGCGAAGACGCATGTGCGGGCGACGGGAAGGTCTTCACCATCTTCAACGATCCGCAAGTAATCATGGATGATGCGCATCACGTTCAGCAGTTGGCGCTTGTACTCGTGGATGCGCTTGATCTGCACGTCAAACATCGAGGTGGAATCGACCATGACGCCGGTGGTGGCTTGGATCACTTCCGTGAGCTTTTGCTTGTTGCGCTGCTTAATGCTCAAGAATTCGAGCTGGAATTCGCGATCATTGGCATAACACTCGAGTTGCTTGAGATGATCAAGATTCATGATCCAGCCGTCGCCGAGCGTGCGCGTGAGCAGGTTCGACAAAGCGGGATTTGCCTTGAGCAGCCATCGGCGTGGGGCTACGCCATTGGTCTTGTTGCTGAAGCGCTCCGGCCATAGTTGAGCAAAGTCGGGGACCAACGAATTCTTCAGCAGCTCGGTGTGGAGCTCAGAGACTCCGTTCACCGCATGGCTGCCGATGATGGCCAGCTGGGCCATCCGCACTTGCTTCTCATATCCTTCTTCGATCACGGACATGCGGCGGATCTGATCATCATTGGCCACGTAATCCTGCGAGAGCATCCGCAAAAATTCAAAATTGATTCGGTTGATGATTTGCATGTGTCGCGGAAGCACATGCTGCATCAGGCCCACGGGCCACTTCTCCAGCGCTTCCGGTAGCAACGTGTGATTGGTATAGCCGAAGGTCTGCCGGGTGATGTCCCATGCCTTCTTCCATTCCACGCCGTGGTCGTCCACGAGAATGCGCATCAGTTCCGGGACTGCAAGGCTGGGATGGGTGTCATTCATCTGGACGGCGACTTTGGATGGGAACTGGTCAAAATCAGAATGGTGGAGGCGGTATCTGCGGACGATGTCTTGAAGCGAGCAGGCGACGAGAAAATACTCCTGGATCAAGCGCAATTCCCTGCCCGACATCACGGAATCGGACGGATACAGCACCCTCGAGATGTTCTCTGACCCAATCTTCTGTTCGACGGCGCGGATGTAGTCGCCGCGGTTGAATATCTCAATGTCAAAATCCTGCGAGGCGCGCGCGGAAAATAGGCGCAAGAAGTTGACGGTGTGGCCTCCGTATCCGGCGATCGGCATATCATGCGGAACGCCGATGACCAGCTTCCAATCCACCCAGAGGTGCCGGGTGTTACCTTCCTCGTCGCTGATGTCCTCGACGCGCCCATAAAGCGGAATGAGACACGATTCGTGCGGGCGCTCGATGTGAAATGGAGTTCCCAAAGCCTTCCAGCGGTCGGGCTTCTCGCGCTGATAGCCGTTCGAGATTTCCTGCTTGAAAAGACCGTACTCATAATCGATGCCGTAACCGAAACCCGGCATTGCCAAGGTGGCAAGAGATTCTAAAAAACAAGCAGCGAGACGGCCGAGTCCACCATTGCCCAGTCCGGCGTCGGGCTCGTGCTCGAGGACATCATCCAACTTGATGCCCATGTCCGCGAGTACCAGTCGACACTCATCGTAGAGGCGCAGATTGGCGAGGTTGTCGCCGAGCGAGCGGCCCATCAGGAACTCCATGGAGAGATAACAGAGACGTTTGGCGTCAGAACGCTCGTAGCGCTCTTCGGTCTCCATCATCTTGTCGATGAGGCGGTCGCGGATGGCAAGGGAAACTGGCTTTACAAGGTCGCTGGCCTGAAGATGGCGCTCGTCGCGTGCCAACGTATATCGGATGTGGCGGGAGATCGATTCCCGTAAATCTTCAACAGGCTTTACCTGGGGCATAGGATTTGCTGACTCATTAGTGGCAGACCACCACAGGACCGCATTTACTCTGATGCTATGGTCAGTATCCATTCTGGCTGGAAACTGACAATGATTGTTGCTGCACCGAAACGTATCGTACCAATGTTGAAACCCCTTGTCGCCCATGTTTTTACCTGAGCGAGTCTCTAAAGTAACCATCTTTATCAGTAAAGGTGACTAGGGTCATAAGCCGATTTGCGCCAATGAATGCTTTAAGCGGACTTCTCCTGGCAACTTTTGAAGCTACGAAAGCGTAGTAACATCCAACAGTAGTTCCTCATTTTCAATGCAATACCATCCGGAGAGCCTATTTGCGGTCCGATCTTGAAGCAATAAAGACAATTGATGTGCGTCGCCATTACAAGATGGGGACGAACGTGATTTCAGCCGTGGATGGTGTTTCCCTCACAATCCGCGACGGCGAGTTTGCCGCTCTATTGGGGACTTCGGGTTCTGGGAAATCGACCTTAATGAACCTGATCGCAGGACTCGACAGGCCGAGTTCGGGCTCCATTCTGGTCCACGGACGTGATCTTGCTCAAATGACATCCGAAGAGCTGGCGAAGTATCGGCGACACACCGTCGGTATGGTCTTTCAATCGTTCAACCTGGTTCCGACGATGAACCTGGCCGAAAATGTCGAGCTACCGATGCGATTTGCAGAAGTCGACCGCGCTGAGCGCAATGACAGAGTGCAGGACGCATTAAAACGAGTAAGGCTATCCGCGAGACTGACGCATCGTCCCAGTGAGCTGTCCGGCGGAGAGCAACAACGCGCAGCATTGGCGAGAGCGCTTGTAAATCGACCCAAACTTCTATTGGCCGATGAACCTACGGGAAACCTCGACAGCAAAACCGGCGAAGAGATCATGAACCTTATTCAAGAATTGAATTCGACTCTCGGCACTACGGTGATCATGGTGACGCACGAGAGGGCGCTCGCCGAGCGATATGCCAAGCGGATGATCTTCCTGGGCGACGGTAAGGTCTTGGATGCCGGAGAGCAACTGACAGCGGCCACTGTGAACAGTGTGGGAGGCGTCCAGTGAAGGCATACGATCTAGTTGAGCTGGCTGGCCGCAACCTGCGTGAGGCTGTCCTGAGAAATTCGCTGACAACGATGGGCATCGCAGTTGGCGTGGCATCGCTGGTTGCCATGTTGTCATTGGGCGTGGGATTGCAACAAATGTTCGGGAAGAGGCTGGGACGATCCGGACTTTTCGATACCGTAATCGTGGCCTCGAAACAGGACTTCAGGACGGAGGATGACCGCCGCACTCGTCCTAACATGCAATCCGGCGAAATCAAACCCCTCGATGACGCTGCACGGCAATCATTCGAAAAAATTTCAGGCGTGGCCGAAGTCTATCCGGAGATCCGTCTAGCGGCGGAGCTTCGATTCGCCGTTGACGGAAAAGCCGAGCGCCCTCACTTTGCCACCATCACAGCATTACCTAGTTCGGCAAACAACAGCGAAGCATTTGAGGACCTGCAAGGAAAGTTCTTCTCCGGCCCGAAGGCCGAAGAGGCGATAGTCCTAACAGAATTCGCACGCGAACTGTTGGAAATGCCTGAGGATACGCGGCAAAGCGACAAGCAAAAACTCAGCAACGAGGATGCAAATCGGCTTATTGGGAAAGAGCTCACTCTGCGGTATGCAGAGAGAGCAACGAACAATGAGAGCGCCGGCGGGCCTGGCGATTCAACCAAAATGAAAGCGGAAGACGAGGCCGGTTCCAACTTCGACTTCAGCGTAGTGCGTCGAGAGAAGAAGCTGAAAATCGTCGGGGTGGTGAATACAGAACCATACGGCGGGATGCGGTCGGTATCACGAGGACGCGTATTTATCCCGACGGAGTTGGCGGAGAGCATGAATTTCATGCAACCGACTGATCTACGGACCCTGATGCGAGCGTCGAAAGGCAAGACTTATATGACGTTGATCGTGCGCGCGAACAAGCCCACGCAGATCCCCGTCATTCAGGAAGCCATCAAGAAGATGGGCTTTTCCACATATTCCATGCAGGATGCATCGAAGACGCTGACGCGCGTCTTCACCTTTCTCGATATGTTTCTCGGAATCTTCGGCAGCTTGGCGTTGGCAGTCGCCTCGCTGGGCATCATGAACACGCTGGTGATGGCGATCCTAGAGCGTCGCCGAGAGATCGGCATCATGAAGGCGCTAGGCGCGAGCGACATTGATGTGAAAAAGCTCTTCTTCGTCGAGGCCGGGGCAATGGGTGTTCTAGGTGGAGTGCTGGGAACCAGCCTGGGATGGATCATCGGGCGGGTGATCAACTTCGGAACAAATATCTACCTGCAAAGGCAAGATATTCCTACGGAAAATTTCTGGTATGTACCGTGGTGGCTGGTGGTGGGCGCAATGCTATTTTCGGTGCTCGTGAGCCTGGGCTCCGGATTGTATCCTGCGTCG
Organism: Acidobacteriaceae bacterium; assembly: GCA_025462925.1. GTDB lineage: Bacteria > Acidobacteriota > Terriglobia > Terriglobales > Acidobacteriaceae > JAICLA01. The sequence goes on along the minus strand of JAOAPL010000407.1, from coordinate 805 downwards.
CGCGCTGCGAAGCTCGATCCGGTGCAGGCATTGAGGCATGATTAAGATCAGGGCCTCGCTCATTAGCATCTTGTTGTTCTTCGCTCTGCCGTCGTTCGCCCAGAGCCGGGTGGAATGTGGCAAGGTGACGAGTACGTACGCCGGGCGTCCAGTCGGATATTGCGCGCTGCTGCCGCCGAGCTACGATCGCACAGGGTCCACAGCAAAAACCTATCCTGCCCTTTATATGCTGCATGGTCTGGGTCAGGACTCGCAGTCATTGATCAATGATGGGATTTGGAACCTGGTGGAGGATCTGCAGGGCCGAGGAAGCATCGGCGAATTCGTTATCATCAATCCGAATGGCGATCGCTCGTTTTATATCAATTCCAAGAACGGACGCGTGAAGTACGAGGATTTCTTCATCCGTGAATTTCTACCGGCAATGGAGCACAAGTTCCGCATCAGCCACTCGCGGTCGGGCAGGGCGATTTCTGGGATTTCCATGGGCGGATACGGAGCATTGCGGTTCGCGTTGAAGTATCCGCAACTGTTCTCGTCGGTCAGCGCGCACAGCGCGGCATTGATGGAGATATTGCCCAAAGCTTCAGGTGCAGTGGGGCTGGGCAATTTCATCGGGCCTGCATTTGGCGCGCCGCTGGATACGGATTATTGGAAGGCGAATAGTCCTTTTGTTTTTGCCCGGACCGCACAAGCTAGCGCCCTGAAGATTTATTTCGATTGTGGCGATCACGATGACTACGGATTTGAAGCCGGCGCGGAATCATTGCATAAGTTGCTGCTGGCTAGAAAAATACCGCACGAG
>JAOAPL010000052.1 GCA_025462925.1 Acidobacteriaceae bacterium | reverse complement strand
GCCGGAGCACATTGAAATGTTTGGTCGGCCCTAGCGGACGATTTTAGAACAGCCCTGACACAAAGTCTTTGGGAAGTATCATAGGCGACAGCGGAGATGCTATGAAGCGTACATGGACGATCATAGGCGTGCGCGACGTGCCGGGCAGCTTCAAATGGTACCAATCGCTCTTTGGCCAGCGCGAGGCGCGTCCGGGCCACGACTACTTTGGCCAGATCGTTGACACGGATGGGACCGTCTTGCTCTGCCTACACCAATGGGGCGCGCATGAACATCCCACTTTGACGAGTGCCGACAATGCGACACCTGGCAACGGGCTGCTTTTGTTCTTCCGCGTTGACGACTACGACAACGCACTCGAGAGGGCGCTCGCGCTCGTCACCCGACTCGAAGAGGAGCCGCACGTGAACCCGAACACTCGAACAAGGGAGTTCTCACTGCGGGATCCGGACGGATACTACGTCACCATCAGCGCGCTGTCTTGACCCTGCTCGGCGTGGACGTGATTGGTCGGGGCGGGAGGATGATATTAGAACTTTCGTGTTAACAGCCATTTAGGGCATAGCCTCAGTGTCAGAACCGACGGCGCCGCAGTCTTAGAACTCTAATTCGGCAATCAATTTCAAGAGTCGAAGAAGTGTTGTGTGTTCTTCCGGAGTCAGTTCCCTTCGGAGTCTATCGTCAGCGGCTATCCTCACATTGATCAGGCGGTTCCTGTATTTGTGGCCTTTTGGCGTCAACGTAACGTGAATTGCTCTGCCTGATTTTGCTTTTCTCTCGGACACAAGCCCTTCCTGAACCATTGACTTGATGGCTCGGTGCACGACGGTTCGGTCGAAACCGAGAAGTGTGGCGATCTGATTCTGATTGAGCGCGACACCACCCCGAAGTGCGGATAGGATGAAGCCACGAGTTGCAGAGCACCGGGTTTTTCGTTCAAGTCTCTTCCCGACGGAAAAATAGGCTGCAGCAACATGGGCAAGTACTGAGTCCCTTAGGATGTCATCAGGAATATCCTTCTTTGGAACGATGATCATAGGACGGTTACCGTGGCATCGAGAGGTCGCCGCCATTGAGGCGGTTCCGCGTAAGCAGCCGATTTTTTCCCGATCGCAATCACCATCACGATCTCATGATACCGGGTTGACAGTCCGAGAAATCTGGAGAGCCTGCGGCCATCAAATCCTTCCATGGGGCACGTGTTGAGTCCCAGCGCTTCGGAGGCAATCATCAGATTCTCACAGGCCAACGATGTACTCTTCGTCGCCCACTTTAACAAGTCCTGATGAAACACTGGTGGCATCCCCATAGTCTTCCACAGATTCAGCAGTCGAAAAACCGCCCACTTGAAGGCACCAAAAATGCCGAACGGTCCGGGCATGAACAGTATCCGCCCGATCTTCGCAGTCCGCTCATAGTCTCGGACTTTGGCGTCGCTGAAACCGCTCCTGCGCATCCACTCCAACTGGGCTTGGGAGGTCGCCGCGAGCGACCCGATGTCGGCCACCGCAACCACCAGCGCCGTCGCCGTCGCCGCAGGCATCTGTCCAAGGCAGAGTTTCGCCACGGTCGCCTTTCTAGGCGAAGATTCCACCCAAAAGAACCGGTACGGTTGCATATTGAAACTGGAGGGAGCGTGGCGGGCTGCGTCGAGGATTTGTTCGCGCAGTACTTGTGGGATTTCGACCGGCTCAAAGGCCTTAACGGCTCGCCTGTGGACGAGCACTTCCAGAATCTCGGTCATAAATGCCTCCATGTTGCTATTGCAACATAGTAATGTTGCAATAGCAACATATAAAGGCAATGTAGTCGCTACGAGGATTTTTGCGTCGCATATTTGCCTACCGAAATGCGACACAAATACCAGAAATCGAGTTTTGATTTGATTGGTCGGGGCGAGAGGATTCGAACTTGAGCCGGTTTGCGGGCGTGTGAGCCCGCTGGCGAAATCCCGAGCGTAGGCGAGGGACCTGGCGGAACACATTGAAATGTTTGGTCGGGGCGAGAGGATTCGAACCTCCGACCCCCTGCGCCCAAGGCAGGTGCGCTACCAGGCTGCGCTACGCCCCGACTACTTCGATTGTAAATGATAAAACGTGAAATCCTGCATCGGCCTCCGCGTTACGCTCGCCACCAGTGAATTATGAGAACGATCACGACGATCGGCAGCGAGATCAATGTCACCATTCCCAGTCCGAGCAAAATCAGAAAGAGCCAATCTTGCAGCGTATGTGATTTCTTAATGCCCTGGCTGGAACGGATGAGCAGGTTGTAATTCATCCGGTTTGACTTCCAAATCACGTCGAATGCATCGCCCACGATCGGAATCGTCCCGGCCAATGTATCGATTGCGATGTTCGCGAGCATCCTTGTCATGGTGACCCGCGGCAGCCCGCGTTGCCATGCGGCATAAATAATGAGGAATGACATTGCTCCGGTGATGAGGTCGCCTAGGCCGGGGATCAGCCCGATTAGGGGGTCCAGGCCAAAGCGTATCCGCGTGCCAGGCAGACGGAATACGTCGTCCAGCAGTGACGCGAACTGATCGAGTTGTTCGTCGCTGACGTTGAAACGAGACGACCTGCGCAGCGGCGGCAGGATTTCCGGATCTATGTTCTGGGATTGGGCCATGGATTGTCTCTCGATGCAATATTCAGCCTCGTTCTAATATTCTCATCCACCGCGGCCAAAACAACTTTATAATCCAGCCGTATGCCTGAACCCTTGCGATCACCGCATTATGCGGTGGTTGCCTACGTCCGGAATCCGATCGGACACTTCGTCGAAGACCTTCGCCGGGAACTCCATCCCGATCATGCGCATCTGGCTGCTCACGTTACCGTCTTACCTCCCCGCCGATTGATTGGTTCAGAAGAAGAGGCGATTCGTTCTTTGCAAGAGCATTCTGCACGGTTTGCTCCATTTGATGTCCAGTTGGGTGATGTCGAAACGTTTTGTCCCAGGACTCCGACCGTTTTTCTTCGCGTCGAACGGTCCGCGCACCGTTTTCGTGATCTGCATGATGAACTGAATGCCGGCCCTCTGCGTTGCGATGAGCAATGGCCTTACATGCCTCACCTGACCATTGTAAAGATGCCCGAACTCTCGGATGCGGACCACGCATTGATCACATCCCGCGAGCGCTGGGCGGATTATTCGGGGACAAAGAGCGCGCGCATCGAAGAACTTAGCTTCGTGAGAGAAGGCGAAAACAGCCAATGGATTGACCTCGCCACCATCCGATTGGACCAGTTCAACAGCATGAAACCAGGCAACGCTCCCGTCAAATCTACTCGTATCCGCTGACATTCGTACATGTCCTGATTCCAGCTTCTATGGTTCCTGATTCCAGCCCTATGGTGAACTCCCTAGACCTTGTCGGGCTTTCTGCTTAGGCGTAAAACCACACTATCCAGCTGAACGGAATCTGAAGGACGTCCTCTACAACTGATGAGCTCGCCCGATTGAGGTAATCACTATGCATGTAGGAGTTTATGGATCGGGATATCTCGCTACTGTGCTTTCTGCGTGCCTGGCCGATTTCGGAGTGCCCGTGGTCTGTGCCGATGAAGACACCACGCAGATACACGCGATGTCTCTAGGCACGATTCCATACTTTGAGAAGAACCTCCAGGAAGTGGTTCGGCGAAACATTCGCGCCGGACGACTGACCGTTACTACTGACCTCTCGAGCTTCGCGCATAAGAGGGAAGTCATCTTCCTGGCGCAGGATTCTTCGGCATATCTCGAAGAGATCGCGGTTCGTATCGCGCGCATCTGCGTGGACGAACTGATCCTTGTCATCTGCACGCCGGTTTCGGTGGGAACCGCTGGACGCATCCAAGCCCGCTTGCGCGAATCCGCGCGGCACGTGACCGTAGTTTCGCAACCGCTGTTTCTCACGGACGGATGCGCGCTGGAAGACTTCAATTGGCCTGACCGCATTCTTCTCGGAACCAGTTCCGCCGCTGCGGTGAGCATGTTGAAGCAGCTGTATCGTCCGCTGGTGATGCGCGGAGTTCCAGTCATTGTGACCAGTCTTGCCACGGCAGAACTGGTGCGCGAAGCATCCACGGCGTTCGTTGCTACAAAAATCAGCTTCATTAACGAACTCGCTGGACTTTGCGAGCACGTAGACGCCGATGCTGTTGACCTCGCACTCGCGCTTGGACTGGACAAGAAAGTCGCGCCGCGATGCTTGCAGCCCGGCGCTGGGTTTGGCGGACCATTCGTCGAATCCGATATGGATTCATTGGCGCAGCTGGCTTCTAGCAAAGGCGTAAATCTTAAGGTGCTGACTGCGGCGCGCGAGGTCAACCTCAAGCTGTGCGATCGCGTAGTGGAGAAGATCTCGGGCGTTCTGCACTCGCTACAAGGCAAGCAACTCGGATTACTCGGACTCTCTTTCAAACCGCACACGAACTCTATCGCATCTTCCGCTTCCATCGTGCTCGCGAAGCGCTTGATCGATCAGGGCGCAAAGGTCCAAGCTTATGATCCCGCGGCGATGGCCGACGCGAAGTTGGAACTGAACGGCACTGTGAGCTACTGCGAAACCGCTTACGATGCGGCCCAAGGCGTCGATGCGCTGGTGATCAGCACTGCGTGGCCGGAATTCCGGTCGCTCGATTTCGGGCGCATCAAACGCACGGTGAAACATCCCGTGATTATCGATCCCAAAAACGTTTTGGATCCGGTGCGCTTGCGCGCGATGGGATTTGAGTATGTTGGAATGGGAAGAGCTTCTTAGCTTTCATAGCGCCGTTTACGGGCGCTCAGTGACGTTTGACTATCCCGCATCGCATCCTTAGTATGAGTTGCGGTTAGTCGCGCGCACATGCTTGGTAAATCGGTCCTGCATTATCGAATTGTGGAAAGGCTTGGAGCTGGCGGCATGGGCGTAGTTTACCGTGCCGATGACACCAAACTCGGCCGCAATGTCGCCCTCAAATTCCTCTCTGAAGAAGCTGTCAAAGACAAACCCGCGCTGGAACGATTTCTGCGGGAGGCCCGCGCTGCCGCTTCGCTGAACCATCCTCATATCTGCACTATCCATGAGATCGGAGAGGACAACGGAGAGCCGTTCATCGTGATGGAGTTGCTGGAAGGCGTGAGCCTGAAGCAGCGCATTGACGGCGAGCGCATGAGAATCGATGAGCTACTCGATGTCGCCATTCAGATTGCAGACGGTCTCGCCGCCGCGCACACCAAAGGCATTACTCATCGCGACATTAAACCAGCAAACATCTTCCTGACCAAGTCCGGACAAGTAAAAATACTGGACTTCGGACTGGCAAAGTTAGCGCCTGAGAAGCCTAGAGTTTCAGAGGCAGTCACCGTAGGCGGAGACGCTACGCGTGTACCGGTAGATCATTTAACCAGCCCGGGCGTGGCTTTGGGCACAATCGCATACATGTCGCCGGAGCAGGCGCGTGGCGAGCCGCTCGAACCAACCACGGATCTGTTCTCTTGCGGCGCGGTGTTCTATGAAATGGCAACCGGCACAGCAGCGTTTCAAGGCAATACGTCGGCGCTCGTCTTCGATCAGATATTGCACGGCGCTCCCAAAGTTCCTGCGCGTCTCAAAACCGATTTTCCTGCGGAGCTCGAACGCATCCTTTATAAGGCGTTGGAGAAGGATTCCGATCTCCGGTATCAGTCCGCGGTTGAATTGCGCGCCGATCTAAAAAGACTTAAGCGGGACCTTGAGTCCGGCAAGAAAGTTGCTGTGAATTCCGTTGGCGCAAATGAAAGCTCTCGCGGCGTGGCTGCTGCCTCGCAAGGAGAAGAGAAGTCGATTGCGGTGCTTTATTTTGAAAATGTAAGCGGCACCAAGGAAGACGAGTATTTTCGCGATGGCATTACTGAAGATGTGATCACGGAGTTATCGAAGATCAATAAATTGCGGGTCTTCCCGCGGTCGGAGATGTTGGTCTTTCGCGACAAACCGGTTACAGCGCCGCAAGTAGGTCAGCAGCTCGATGCGGCGTATGTCCTGGAAGGAAGCATCCGACGCGCGGGTAATCGCCTGCGCATCAGCGCCCAGCTTGTTGAAACCCATTCACGGCATTCCGTTTGGGCGGAACGCTATGATCGCCAACTGGAGGATGTTTTCGCGATCCAGGACGAGATTGCCACTAGCATCGCTCAGGCTCTGCGGATCCGGCTCACGCCTCAAGAAGAGAAAACCATCGCGCGCAAGCCCACTGAGAACCTGCAGGCCTATGACTATTTTCTGCGGGGGCGAAGCTATGTGCGCCGTGAGAACCTGGATTTTGCTCTGCAGATCTTTGAGCAGGCCATTCGCTTGGACCCGAATTTTGCATTGGCACATGCCGCTATTGGAAATGTCTGCGGGATGCTTTATGAATTTCGCGAGCAGCACCCAAAATGGATCGAGAAAGGGCTGGCCGCATGTGATCGTGCCTTAGCTCTGTCTCCTAACTCGCCGGAGGTGCTGGTCGCCCGGGCTCGGCTCTTCTATTCCCAGGAACATTACGACGAAGCAGCCCGTTATGCTAAAGATGCCATCATCCACAAATCTGATTGCGAAGGAGCTTACAACATTCTTTCCAGGTCTTATTTTGCGTCCGGGCGATACCAGGAGGCAGCCGATCTGGTGGATAAGGCACTGGAAGCAAATGGTGACGATTACAACGTTTATGTTCCGCTCCTGAATGCGCTAGGGAAAGTGGGCGATAAAGAGAGGTTGCAGAGTGTCCGCGAGAAGCAAACAAAAGCCCTGGAGCAGCAACTTGAGCTTGTTCCCGAAGACGTGCGCGCACGAATCTTACTTGCCAGCAATTACGCGGATACTGGCAAACAGGCCGACGCTATTCGCCAAGTCCAAACCGCCGTGGCATTGCGGCCGACAGATTCCAACATCCTCTACAACGCAGCTTGCACTTACGGTGTGCTCAAGATGAAACCGGAAGCTCTTGAAATGCTTCAGAGATCAGCCGAATCCGGCTATGGGAACTTTGAGTGGGCGGCAAGAGATCCTGATCTGGCGATTCTTTACGATGACCCCGCGTTCCAAAAATTGGTTAGATCCAGAGCTTGAGCCGGTTTGCGGGCGTCCGAGCCCGCTGCCGAAATCCCGAGCGGAGCGAGGGACCTGTTAGTACGTTGAGAGAGATTATGGGGCGGATAGTGGGATTCGAACCCACGACAGCCGGTGCCACAGACCGGTGTTCTACCGCTGAACTATATCCGCCATAACTGCTGGAAGCATTATTTTACCAGACCGGCACCGGCTGTGGCTCTAACGCTAATTCAGTGAGCCTAATTCATTGAACAGGAACCGGGGCCGCGAGGATCGCCGCAGCTTCCGCAGCCACCACCTGATTTCGACGGCGCCGACTTTGCGAAATCGCCCTTGCCCTTCGCCGATCCTACCGCAAATGCTGAAAGCTGCTGTTCCAGCTTAGTGCTGTCGCACGCGGGGCAATGCGCCTTTTTCGTTCCAGTGACGATGGCCTCGAACTGCTTATCGCATTCCTTACAGACGTATTCGAAAATCGGCATGGCTTACTTTGCTCTCCCCGTAAAGAAATCCGATATGCTACTTTCAGCCTCATAATACTGGATGCAGCAAGTGACCGACAATCCTGTGCAATCGTTCGTCCCCCGGCGCGGGTTTCGCAATGCACACGCCCAGACTCTTGCGGGAAATTTCCTTCCCCGAACCAACATCCTTCCTGCCCCGGAAGAGCGCCTCTTTCAAGTGGAAGAGGAAGCGCAAGTGCTCTGCCATTGCCACTGGCAACCGGGCGACCGCAGGCAAAACGCGCTGACGGTTGTGATCGTGCATGGCCTTGAAGGCTCAAGCGAATCGCAATACGTGCTCGGCACCGGCAGCAAGGCCTGGCGCGCGGGCATGAACGTGGTCCGCATGAACATGCGCAACTGCGGCGGCACCGAAGAACTGACACCGACGCTCTACCATTCCGGCCTTTCGATGGACGTGGGCGCGGTGGCGCGAACGCTCATCGAACAGGACAGCCTGAAACACGTCGCCCTCGTCGGCTATTCCATGGGCGGCAACCTGGTGCTGAAACTTGCCGGCGAATGGGGCCAAGGCATTAACGAACAGCGAGCGCCGAAAGAGCTGATCGCCGTCGCTGGAGTTTCGCCCGCGATGGACCTTGCACCTTCCGCCGATGCGCTGCACGATTTGCAGAACCGCATGTACGAATGGAAATTTATGCGTGGTCTGCGCAACCGCTTCCGCCGCAAGGCTGCGTTGTTTCCCGACCGCTACGACCTGCGATATCTGCAAAACCTGCGGACGATCCGCGAGTTCGACGACCAGATCACCGCTCGATACAGCGGCTTCACCAGCGCCGACGATTACTACACCCGCGCCAGTTCTTCGCGCTCCGCTGAGTTTATCGCTGTGCCCGCGTTAGTGATTCACTCCACAGATGATCCGTTTATCCGGATGATGCCGGAGACGCGCGCCAAGCTTCTTGCCAATTCGCACGTCACATTTCTCGAAACCGAGCACGGCGGCCATTGCGCCTTCCTAGCTGACGCCAATGGATACGATGGACGATGGGCGGAGAAACAAGTGATCGAGTTCTTTGAAGAGCAGATGGCGGGACGTATATAACGTCGCCCTGTGCCGCGCCGCTGGCGCTCAGCGGTGTCTTCCACTTTCCCACCGCTTACGCGGTGGGCTAATCACTGTTTCCCTTCAGGGGCTTGAACCAGGTCCAACATTGCAGGACGATTGCGTCAAACGATTTCGTCGCCGTACCCTGCAAGCATCCGAATCTAATTGCGATTAGAGCTATGAAAGGCAACTCGGATGACGAAACGATTCTGGATCTGCGCCCTAATGACCCTCCTCAGTGCGGCCGTGAGCGCTGGCTTTTCCCTTGCAGGTTTACTCGGTGCCGGCAGCGGCGACAGCTTCGCTCGCTATGCAGCTTCGCGAAGCGTTGCCTTGTTGCTGACGGTCCTGATCGCGATCTGCGTTCGTTCCCGTATGGCAATCGCGTTCCTGGGAATCGCCATGACCATAGTTCAAGCGTTTGATGGCATCATCGGCGCGTTAGCCCACGACCCTTCGAAGACCTACGCACCGTTTGCCTTTGCTATCTTTAACGCAGTCGTGGTGCGCTGGCTCCTAAGAGAAGAGAGGGGCATCGCAAAGGGCAACTGAAACTGCTTCTCACCGATAAGAAAAAGTGTTTTGATTGAGGCAATGCAAGCCGAATTCAGCGTCGAGATCGGGCCGGATGACCATTGCCTGGAGATTCCATGGGCGTCGGGAGACGGCGGGCTGCGTTACTTCGACCTGAAGAAGCAGCCGGAGCTGCTGCTCGAGATCACGGAGACGCACGACAATCGCGAACTGGCGGAGTTTCTTGCCGCCGTCAACCAGCCGAATTCGCAGCTTGAAACCGCGAAGTGCGATACATGGTTGACGGACGAGTTGGACGTTGAGGATGAGATCTTCGGCGTGCCGCTGAAGTTTGGCTCATATGTGGACCTGATCTTCTCCGATACCGCGCAGCGATTGTCTTTTGAGAAGCATGAAGAGTTTGCCCGGTCATTGGCTGCGCTGCTGAGAAAGGCGCCCGACTTTGCTGCGGCGGCGGAGCTGGTTCTGCGTCGGTGCTATTACCATCGCAGCGATGATTTCGATCTCGATAAGAGCGACAGCGGCTTTTACCTGACGCTTTATCTCTATGGCTACGGCGACGATGAAGATGGAGCAAAGAAGAACTGGTTGATCGGGTTGAAGCTGTTGCAGAATGCGTTGTTGCAGGTAACGGCGCAGGCGCGGCGGCAGGGGTGAGGGGCAGTTATAATAAATCTTGTATAATCATCTTATCAGTGGCATAGTGAGGGTGTTTGCGCCAGCCAAGTGAGAGCGAGAGATTGGCGGAAATACATTGGGAAGGTGATTCGCGTGAGGTGTTGGCTTCCTTCCCCGAGGAGATCAGGGCTGATCTAGGTTTCGCTCTATTCGAATTGCAACAGGGCATAAGGCCTTCGGCGCCGACTCGAAGAATGGAATCGATCGGAGCGGGTGTGTACGAGATGAAAGAAGGCGATGCGCAAACATGGTATCGAGTGATTTACCTCTCGAAGATAGAGGATGTGATTTACGTATTGCACTGTTTTGAAAAGCAAAGCAGAAAGACAGATAAAAGAGACCTGAGTGTCGCAGCGGAACGGCTATCCAGAGTACGGGAGCGAATTGAGGAGCAAAAGAGGTATGCCAAGCGCAAAGGCAAATAGAGTCACGCACGTCAGCAGAGGAAATGTTTTTGACGATCTGGGTTTCTCGCCGGAGAAGGCATTGGCGCTGAAGTTCAAAGCCAAGATTCTTACCGCAATCCTCGACGAAGTGCGGAGAAAAAAGTATCGTCAGGGACAGTTGGTGGTTCTATTGGACGAGCATCAGCCAGTGGTCAGCAATCTCCTCCATGGCAAGATTTCTCAGATGAGCATTGAGAAGCTGCTGATTTTCGCCAATCGTCTTGGCTTGGCGTTAGACATTCGCCGATCGCGTCCAAGTGCGAAGCGCAGTCGTGCGGCTTGAACGTGAAAGCTGGGGTTTGTTCGGGGGTTTGCTAGAATCAAGCAGCCACCCTGTGGGCGCGTAGCTCAATCGGATAGAGCATCAGCCTTCTAAGCTGAGGGTTGCAGGTTCGATTCCTGCCGCGCCTACCATATGGATACAGATTTGCAGGTCCGTCGCTGCGCTCGGGATTTCGCCTGCGCGCTCCCGCTTCGCTCACGCGCGCAAAGCGGCTCAAGTTGCAGGTTCGATTCCTGCCGCGCCTACCACTTGCCGAGTTCTTCACCGCAAAGGACGCAGAGGTACGCAAAGGTGAAGCCCACCAACCTCCCCTCTGGTGTTAGGATTTCTTCCAATAAGTTCAGGAGTTCCCCAGATGATTCTTCGTCTTAGAAGAGCCTGCGCAATCGTTCTCTCGATTGCCCTGATTTCAGCTTCGCTTCCCCTTGCCGCAATTGCAGCTCCGTCTTCGGCAGACGTTCAGAAGGGCGTCAATACAAATGGGAAGCGCCTGATCACCGAGAAAGATATTTTCGAGTTCAACTGGACCGCGAATCCGCAGATATCGCCGGACGGATCGCAAGTGGTGTTTGTCAGAGTCAAGGTCAACGACAAGAAGGACGGATATGAGACTTCGTTGTGGGCCGTCTCGACGCGAGGCGATGAGCAGCCGCATCGGCTGACGAATGGGCCGCGTGATTCGTCGCCGCGATGGTCGCCTGACGGCAAGCGCCTCGCGTTCGTGCGCGTGGCGGAGAAAGACGGCAAGCCGCAGCAGGGGCAGATCTACGTTCTCAATTTCAACGGCGGCGAGCCGTGGGCGCTGACGTCATTGGCGAAGGGCGCGTCTTCCCCGAAATGGTCGCCAGACGGATCGCGGATCGCGTTCATCAGCAGCACGACTGCGGCGGAGATGGCCAAAGCAGGCAAAGACAAAAAGCCAGAAGAGACGAAAGACAAGAGCGAGAAGGCAGAACAGAATCCGCCAGAGCCGAAATCACAGGAGTCGAAGGCGGAGGAGCGGGCGTCAAAGGAAGGGAAGCCCACTCCCGCAAAACCAGAATCTGAGACCAAGCCTCAAGCCGCAGGCAAAGACGAAAAGCCGGAGCACGAGAGTGATGTGCGCGTGATCTCTCGCGCGGTGTATCGCGAGAATGGCGAAGGGTACATGGACCCGAAGCATCCGGACCACATCTGGGTGATCGGCGTTCCCGCTGCCGTGGACGATGCGCCGTTGCCTACGCCGCAGCAATTGACCTCCGGCGGATACGACGACAGCGATGCGATGTGGTCGCCCGACGGGTCACAGATCTTATTTACCTCTGACCACACGCCGGAGCCGTACTACGAAGTGGCCCGCGGAACGGTTTATTCCGTGCCGTCGAATGGCGGAGCGGTCAAGAAACTGTTCACCGTGGAGAGCGATATAGGTTCACCGTCGCTGAGCAAAGACGGGAAACAGATTACGTACCGGGGGTCCGCGAACAAACCCATTCTTTCCTATGCACAAGACGACCTGTGGGTGATTGACGCTGCGCCCGGAGCCAAGCCGCGGAACTTGACTGCGGATTTCGATTACGACATTGGCAGCGGGCCGGGTGGCGACCAGCATCCTCCGCGTGCAGGCGGCCGTACCAACCCGATATGGAGCAGCGATGGACACTCGATCGTTGACGTGGTGCTGCAAAAGGGCGTTTCCAATCTCTACCGTTTTGATACGGCGACAGGCAAAGCCACGCCGCTGACCAACGGCAATCACGATGCGTTCTCATTCACATCTTCTGCGGACGGGTCGAAGCTGGCGATGGTGATTTCCACGCCGACGAATATCGGCGATGTCTTCGTGGCGGATGCTTCCGGCAATCTCAAACAACTGACACATGTAAACGAGAAATTGTTTTCACAGATCAAGCTGACTGAGCCGGAACAGATCTGGTATACGAGTTTCGATGGTCGGAAGATTGAAGCCTGGGTGCAGAAGCCGCCGGACTTCGATGCGAAGAAGAAATATCCGCTGATTTTGAATATCCATGGCGGGCCGCACTCAGCATACGGTTACACCTTTGACCACGAATTCCAGTGGATGGCGGCGAAGGGTTATGTGGTGTTGTATCCGAATCCGCGCGGGAGCACCTCTTACGGACAGGAGTTCGGGAACATCATTCAGCATGCCTACCCGGGCGACGATTACAAGGACTTGATGATCGGCGTGGATGAGTTGCTGAAGCGCGGTTACGTTGACGAAAAGAGGATGGGCGTGACCGGCGGCAGCGGCGGCGGAGTGCTGACCAACTGGACGATCGGCCAGACGGATCGATTCGCGGCGGCGGTCTCGCAACGGTCAATAGCGGACTGGTCGTCATGGTGGTACACGGCGGACTTCACACTCTTTCAGCCGTCATGGTTCAAAGGCGCGCCATTCGAGGACAAGGTGGACTTCGTCGCGCGGTCGCCAATCACTTACATTCAGCGCGTGAAGACGCCGCTGATGCTGATAGAAGGCGAGTCCGATTATCGAACTCCACCGACGTCGGGCGGCGAACAGATGTTCCGCGCGCTGAAATATTTAAAGAAGCCGGTAGTGATGGTGCGGTTTCCGGAAGAGACGCATGAGCTTTCGCGGTCATGCAAACCGTGGCATCGGGTGGAACGGCTGGAGCATATCGTCAACTGGTTCGATATTTATTTGATGGGCAAGAAGATTGCGGGGTATGACCCGAATCCTGAGGCGGAGGCGCCAAGCAAGGCAGAGGAATAGATCGGCTTAGCCGTTCTGTGTGCCGGCGGATTTCAATGTTGTGGCCGCTTGCTGCAAAGCCATACGCAGTTTAACGATAGTGGCCTTGATGCCGGTAACTTTTTCTTCGAGCCCGCGCTTTTCCGCCATCTCCAGGATCTGATTGGCGGTGGCGAGAACACCGGTGGCGCTGCTGATCATGTAGGCGATGGCGTCGGCGTGGGGCTTCCAGAGGTAGGCCGAACTCTGTTTCGCGCGAAACTCTTCCTGCTCGACGACGAGCCGCGCGATCATGGCCACCATCATGGAAATGATGTTTGCGAAGTCCGAGCGAAAACTCTTTTCCGATCCGAAATCACTGCGCAAGGCTTCGGCTTCTGCCGCAGTGATGTTCACTACTCCCTTCACCAGCGGCACAACGAAGCAGGATTTATCGGCGACGCGGACAAAGATACGGATGGCGTCCTGCTGCGAGCGCAATTTGCCTTCCTCCACAACATTGGTTCCGCTGACTGCAGAATAACTGGCCTGCAACCCTGACCCGGATGAAGCCTTTGCCGTCGCAGCAGCCGCAGCAAGCGCAGAGAAACTGGGCGGAGGAGAACTCCTTACAGCGATGTCCGGAACGATCTGTATCCCACCGGGCCGACCGGAAGGGCGTCCGCCTTTCTTGTCCACAACTTTTTTGAATTTGGAAATCTTGCGGAAATTTTCCTGCGCCTTGCCGTACTCCTGGTTCATGATGTGGGAGCCTTCGACGTCGGCAAGATGTTTCACTGTGACATCTTCATCGAGACGGCTCATGATGCTGGCGCCTTCGTCCTGCACCTTGGTGGCAAAACTCTTGATCTGCTCAGTAGTGGCGTGGAAGAGCTTATCGAAGCGTGCGCCGAAAATGGTGTTGTACACGGCGACATTGGCCAGAACGCTGGGAACGTAGAACGATGTGCTGAATGATTGCTTGATATCACGCACGCGTTGCACGATGCCGGAATCCATCAATTGATCAAAAGTGCGAAAGTCGTCCACTTCCTGATGCAGGTACTCGAATTCCTTCAGCAACTGCTCGTGTTCTTTCTTGATCTCAGGGATGCGGGTGTCTCCGAGGGTCTTGCAAATAAATCCTTCGAACTCCCGCGCCACTTCGGAAATGAAATGGTACCGGTCGCTGGTCTGCGGAATGGGCTTGCTGCCGAGGTCTGAACTGCGATAAAGAAAAGTGGCGACGCAATCGGCCTTGTCGCGATCAGTCTCCTCGTGCGAACTCTTGCCGATGAAATAACGGAGCATGGCTTCGGCGGTCTCGCGGG
>JAOAPL010000331.1 GCA_025462925.1 Acidobacteriaceae bacterium | reverse complement strand
TAGGGACCCGTGAGAAGGTTTCGCCCGAACTGATCCGCGATGAAGTCGCCCGTGGCAGGATGATTATCCCTGCCAACATCAATCATCCCGAACTCGAGCCCATGTGCATCGGGGTGGAATCCCTTTGCAAAATCAACGCCAACATCGGCAACAGTGCTGTTACGTCTAACGTTGATGAAGAGCTCAAGAAGTTGCACACCTCGGTCCACTATGGGGCCGATACGGTGATGGATCTTTCCACTGGTGGCGACATTCATCAAATTCGCGAAGCCATTTTGCGCCACTCTCCAGTTCCGATCGGCACTGTGCCTATCTACGAAGCTGTCTCGCGTGTGAAACGGATCGAAGACCTTAATGCCGACGTCATGCTCGAAGTGATTGCCGAGCAGGCCGAGCAGGGCGTCGACTACATGACCATCCACGCCGGTGTGCTGGTGCAGTATCTGCCTTTGGTTTCGAAGCGTATAACTGGCATCGTGAGCCGCGGTGGCGCAATCCTGGCCCAATGGATGGCGCATCACCACAAACAGAATTTTCTCTACGAACGCTTTGACGATATATGCAAGATTTTTGCCAAGTACGACGTTTCGTTCTCGCTCGGTGACGGCCTGCGTCCTGGTTGCATCGCCGACGCCAGCGACGAAGCCCAATTCGCCGAACTCAAGAGTCTTGGCGAGCTGACAAAAAAAGCCTGGGAGTATGACGTCCAAGTCATGATCGAGGGCCCTGGCCACGTTCCGATGGACAAGATCAAGGAGCAGGTAGATAAGGAGCGCGAGCTTTGCTACGAAGCTCCCTTTTATACGCTTGGTCCGTTAGTGACCGACATTGCTCCGGGATATGACCACATTACTTCGGCAATTGGCGCTGCAATGATCGGATGGCACGGCGCCGCCATGCTTTGCTACGTCACTCCGAAGGAGCATCTCGGTCTTCCCAACGAGAAAGACGTAAAAGACGGAATCATTGCCTACAAGATTGCAGCTCATGCCGCTGATCTGGCCCGACGCCGTCCCGGCACGCAGGACCGAGACAATGCTCTAAGCTTTGCCCGCTACAACTTCGACTGGGAGAAGCAGTTCGCGCTTTCGCTGGATCCCGAAACCGCCCGCTCGATGCACGATGAAACTCTGCCCGATGACTTTTACAAGGAAGCCGCGTTCTGCTCGATGTGCGGCCCTAAATTCTGCTCGATGAACTATTCCTCCAAAGTTGACGAATACAACCGTGAGGTCCACGGCCTTGAAAAGAAGGATTATTCGGAACTGGTGGACCGCCTGGTAAGCCTGAAGTAAACGCTGGACGCCTATTCCGCAACTAAGTAGTTGCTGGCCAGCCTTGCAAGGAAGGCGTTCATGTCTGCTCCAACCCCTGATCACTGGATAGCCGCTGTGCGTCTTGCGAACGCGACGGAAGCGGACTACCCGCGTCAATTTTGCGTCCATGAGTTACTCGAAGCGCAAGCGCGTATTCACCCCGATGCAACGGCCGTAGAGTTTAATGGGCGATCTCTTTCCTATGCCGACCTTCATGCTCGGGCAAACCAGCTTGCGCGGCTACTTCGCAACAAGGGCGTGGGGCCCGAAGGTCTGGTAGGCGTGTGCCTGGAGCGTTCCCTCGAGATGGTCGTTGCCCTTTTGGGAGTTTGGAAAGCTGGCGCGGCATATGTCCCCCTCGACCCCTCATACGGCATTGGCCGGATTCAATATGTGCTCGAGGAGGCCCGCGTTAAGGTTCTAATCACGCAAGAATCGCTGGGGAATTCGATCCCGCGCTCTGCCGCCGATGTGATTTGCCTCGATCCTTCGTGGAGCTCACTGGCTGCCGCAAGCGACGAGACCGTTTGCTCCGGTGCCGGTCCTTCGAATCTCGCTTACGTGATCTACACTTCGGGCTCTACAGGCAAGCCAAAGGGCGTTCAACTTGAGCACAGAAGCGTGGTCAACTTTCTATGGTCCATGCGTCGGCAGCCTGGCTTGGGCAGCGACGACGCGTTGCTAGCTGTAACTACTCTTTCTTTCGATATCGCGGGTTTGGAAATCTTTCTTCCCCTCCTGGTTGGCGCCCGGCTGGTGGTGGCCAGCCGGGAAGCGACATTTGACGGAACCCTGCTCAAAAACCTGCTTAAGCGCTCACGCGCGACGGTGTTGCAAGCCACTCCGACTACCTGGCGGCTTTTATTCGAGTCTGGCTGGCCGGGGGACAGCAATCTGAAGGTTTTGGTCGGAGGCGAGGCGCTTTCACCCGAGTTGGCCCGCAAACTTGCCGCAAGTTGCGGGAGCGTCTGGAACATGTACGGCCCGACGGAAACTACGATCTGGTCATCTCTATACCGGGTGGACGGAACTGAAGATCGGACTGTAGCCATTGGAAAACCAATTGCCAATACGACGTTCTACGTCCTGGATGGAAACCAGCAACCGGTACCCCCTGGACACGAAGGCGAACTCTACATCGGCGGAGAAGGCTTGGCGCGCGGATATCTGGAGCGACAGCAACTCACCGCAGAGAAGTTTCTTCCAAATCCGTTTTCTGAGCGCCCAAAGGCGCGGATGTATCGTACTGGGGACCTGGTTCGTAGTCGCGGCGATGGAAACGTGGAGTTCTTGGGCCGCCTCGATCACCAGGTGAAAATTCGCGGGTTTCGAATTGAGTTGGGCGAAGTTGAAGCGGTTCTGGAACAGTATCCGGCGATCCAACACGCCGTCGCGTTAGCCCGAGATGGAGATTCGGGCGACAAGTATTTGGCGGCATACTTCATTCCCCGACCTGGTCAGAAGTTCACGCTTTCCGAATTACGTCAGCACCTGCGCCAGCAACTGCCGGAATACATGATCCCGTCCGCGTTTGTGACCATGCGCGAGTTTCCTTTAACGCCTAACGGAAAAGTCGACCGCAAACAATTGCCTAAGCCCGCCGCTACTGACTACCAGACGGGTCGGGAGTACGTTGCCCCGCGAGACGCCATCGAGAAGAAGCTGGTTGCGCTCTGGGAGGACCTTCTGGACGTCCGTCCCATTGGCGTTAAGGAAGGGTTTTTCGAGTTAGGCGGGAGATCTTTGCTGGCAGCACGTCTTTTCATCAAAATCGTGCATACGTTCCACAAAGAATTGCCATTGACCACCTTAATTCACGCTCCCACGGTCGAATTGTTAGCCAATGAGCTTCGTCCGTCGAGCAAAAAAGTCGAGTACCCCACTCTGGTCCCCATGCGAAAAGTTGGGTCTAAGCCTCCTTTCTTTTGCATGCACGGCGGTGCAGGCAGCACGTTGTTCCTGCACCGGTTGGCCGGAAAAATGGACTCCGACCAGCCGTTCTATGGAATCGAACCTGAAGGTCTGGATGGCCGGTGTTTCCAGCGCACCACAATTGAACAGATAGCTGCACACTATCTTTCGGAAATTCGAAAAATTCAACCTGTGGGACCGTATTACATAGGTGGATACTGCTTCGGAGGGATAGTTGCCTTCGAAATGGCACAACAGCTTCGTCGCCAAGGGGATGCGGCTGCACTCGTAGTGCTGTTCACGGCGCCGCTACGCTTCCACCGCTTAGTTGCTCCCGCAGAGTCCGAGCCGCCAATGGCGAAACCAGTCTCAAGGCGGCTTGCGACCTTGATGAAATCGCCGGCCCGCGTGCTGTTTCGAAAATCAGTTCGGCTGGTCACAAAGGCCCGCCTCAGGCTCGCCCCCGCCGCTTACGAAGTATGGTTCCGCTTGGGATTAAGAATTCCGCCTTCGATGCGCACGCTTTATGTAGCGAGAACACTTCTTCATGCAGAGCAGAACTATGTTCCGAATCCCTACCGTGGGACCCTCGTGCTTTTTCATGGTTCAGATTACGAGAGCGATCCAAAGTTGGGCTGGGATGGGCTAGCTAAACACCTGGACCACCGGATCGTTGGGAATAGCACTCACGATTCCCGCCGTGACTTGATGAATGAACCCCTGGTGGCTCAAACTGCACGCGAACTCACTGACTGCATCAACAGCTCGTACGCTGAAGTTACCTTCCTCGCAAGCAGGAGTGCGTAAGTTCCAGACGGGAGTTAGCTGGCTTCTCGCGACAGCAAACCGAAACCCACATCAATGTGATCTCGTGGCGGAGTCGCCGTAGTACACGTAGGTGTCGCGTGCAACGTAGTCGTCGTCTTCCGCACGGCGCGGTTTGGGATGACTCGTTGGACGGATTGGGGCGGTATGTGGACGCGTCGGCTGAACGGCCTTTGGTTTTCTGACCTGGAGCGCAGGGGGAACGATGTGTTTAGGTGATTCAGCACTCAGCGGTTTGACCACACTGGAAGTCACAGGCACAATCTCGCGCGACGTATGGCGGCTTGGTAGAGACTCCGTCGCGTAGTGACGTACGACTGAAATGAAGGCTAGCGCCAGCAAAGCGCAAAGTGCGCCCATGCCAAGTGAAGTCCATAGGCGGGAATCATGTGCTAATCCTCTCCGCTTCAATGTCCACTCTGCCTTCACCCGGGCGAGCAGAATTCGAGCCTGGGGCTGCCACTCCTCCAACTTTGTCCTCATGCCGGCATCTTTCCAGGCTGACGAAATGGCATTCCGTTTCAGCCGGACTCTCACATGTGCT